>NZ_JBHUYG010000151.1:0-6695 GCF_042668795.1 Pedococcus sp. NPDC057267
GGGTCTGGCTGAGGGGGTCAGCTGCTGCTGTCGTCCCGCCCGGTGCGACCCATGATCTTGTCGGCCACCGTGCGGTGGCGGTGGCGCCCCGGCTCGGCGTCCGACGCGCCGGCGTCGTCGACCTCCCCGTCCGCGTCGCGCGTCGTCGCTCCACTGCCCTCGCCCTCGCTGCGCGAGGACACGGCGCCGTCGTCCCAGGTCGCGGGCAGGTCGGTGGCCTCTGCGCGTCGCTCGTTGGCGCTGTGGTCCAGCCCCCTGTCGCCCCGGTCGTGGACCGGTGCACCACCGGCAGAGCCGTCGGCGCGGGTGTCGACAACGTCGCGCTCCCCGGGCCCGGTCGCGGCAGGGTCGCCCACGTGCTCGTCGGCGCGGTCCCCGCGGTGGGCGACTCCGGCGGCAGCGGCTCCCGCGCCTGCCCCGGCCAGTGCCCCGCTGCCGGCTGCGACAGCAGCGCCGTGGCGGTCAGCGAGCTCGCGCTCGACCTGGGCACGCTCGTCGGCGCGGATGCGCGACTCGTCCTCGGCGCGGCGGCTCGCGTACTCCTCCTCGCGGGCGCGGTCGCGTTCGGCCAACCGGGACTCGAACTCCTGCTCGCGGACCCGGTCACGCTCGGCGATCGCCTGCTGGTGGGCCTCCTCGGCGCGGTTGCGCTCGTCGGCGCGGATGTTCTCCTCGAACTCGGCCTGGCGCTGCGCCTCCTTGGCCTCACGGCGCGGACGGGACCGACGCCGCACGCTTCCGCGAATCAGTCCGAGGCCGAGCCACAGGAGGAGCAGAACGGCCGCACCGGCGATGACCAGCGCCAGAGGGGTCATCTCGACGCTGGGGAAGCCGGGGAAGTCCATCTTCACGGGCGTGCTGATGGATTGGGTCCCAAGGACCAGCAGGACACCCGCTCCGATGGCGATGATGGCCAGGATGAGTCCGAGCACGATCACGGTCGTACCTCCGGCGATAAGGGGCGCGTGGTGCGCCGTCCGCCTCGACCATAGTGGCTGGTCCGGCGCGGCGCCGGTCGAGCAGCTGTCCGGTTTGTCCGGCGCGACGAACCGAGAAACCGCAGGTCAGAGCCCTGCAGCCGACGAACCCGTCCCCGCGCCCCCAGGCTACCGAGCCAGCTCGGCGAGGGTGGCCCGCAGCAGCCGGGCGGCCCCCGCCTTGTCCAGCGGCTCGTTGCCGTTGCCGCACTTGGGGGACTGCACGCAGGCAGGGCAGCCGTGGTCGCACCGGCACCCCTCGATCGTCTCCAGGGTGGCCGTCAGCCACGTCGCCACCGACGCGTGGGCCCGCTCGGCGAAGCCCGCCCCGCCCGGGTACCCGTCGTAGACCATGATCGTCGGCAGGCCGGTGTCGGGGTGCTCGGCCGTCGACACGCCGCCGATGTCCCAGCGGTCGGAGGTCGCCACGAGCGGCAGCATGCCGATCGCCGCGTGCTCGGCGGCATGGGCGGCTCCGGGGATGTCGACCTCGGCGACCCCGGCCGTCGCCAGCCACGGGACCGGCATCGTCCACCAGACCGCCTTGGTCCGCAGTGTCCGCGGCGGGAGGTCGAGGGGGTGCGTGCCCAGGACCTCCCCGCTCGGCAGCCGCCGCAGGAAGGACGTCACCTGCGTGTGCACCCGGACCGAGCCGAAGCACACCTCGAGCGGCCCGACCCGTCGCGAGCGCTCGGCCGTCACGATGTCGAACGCGCTCACCGACTGGGCGAAGGTGCTCCAGCCCGGGTCGCCGCGCACGACGGTCGCGGTGCCGCCCTCGAGGTCGAGCTCGGTGACGACGTACGTCTGCCCCTGGTGGACGTGCACCGCCCCGGCGTGGACCTGCGTGTGGGCGCTCGCGCCGTCGATGGTCCCCAGCACCCGGCCCGTGCGGCTCTCGACGATGCCCAAGACCTCGCCGGCACCGCGCAGGGAGAGGTGGTCGCCGGGCCGGTCCGAGCGCGCCCAGTACCACCCGCCGTTGGGCCGTCGCCTCAGGATGCCCCGCGCGACCAGGGCATCCAGCAGCGGCCTGGCCACCGCCTCGCCGCCGAACAGGTCGAGGTCCCCCTCGCGCAGGGGCAGCTCCGCTGCGGCGGCCGCGAGGTGCGGACCGAGGACGTAGGGGTTCTCCGGGTCGAGGACCGCCGCCTCCACCGGCTGGCCGAACACGACCTCCGGGTGCCCGACGACATAGGTGTCGAGCGGGTCGTCGGCCGCCACGTACACGGCCAGCGAGCGCGTGCCGGCACGCCCGGCCCGTCCCGCCTGCTGCCACAACGAGGCCCGCGTTCCGGGCCACCCGGCCATGAGCACCGTGTCCAGCCCGGACACGTCGACGCCGAGCTCGAGCGCGTTGGTCGCGGCCAGCCCGACGAGCGTCCCGTCGCGCAGCGCGCGCTCGAGCTCGCGTCGCTCCTCGGGAAGGTAACCGCCCCGGTATGCCGCGACGCCCGTGGCCGCGCGCACGTGCCCCTCGTCGTCGAGCGTGCGCCGGGCGCTCGACGCGAGTGCCTCGACGCCGGCCCGCGACCGCGCGAACGCGACGGTCTGGACGCCGTCGGCGACGAGCGAGGCGAGCAGGTCCGCGGCCTCGGACGTCGCGCTGCGCCGTCCCGACCCGTCCGGCAGCTCGCCGGGCTCCCACAGGGCGAAGGTCATCGCCTCCCGAGGCGACCCGTCCCGCGTGACCTCCTCGAACGGCAGCCCCGTCAGCCTCTGCGCGTGCAGGCCGGGGTCGCGCACCGTCGCCGACGCCAGCACGAACGTCGGGTCCGACCCGTACCGCGCGCAGACCCGCCGCAGCCGGCGCAGCAGCGCGGCGAGGTGGGAGCCGAACACGCCCCGGTAGACGTGGCACTCGTCCACGACGACGTACCTCAGCGCGCGGAGGAACGGGGCCCAGCGTTCGTGGCCCGGCAGCAGCGAGTGGTGCACGAGGTCCGGGTTGCTCAGCACGAGCTGGGCGTGGTCGCGGATCCAGCGCCGCTCCTCGGTGGGGGTGTCCCCGTCGTAGGTGGCGGCGCGGACGCCCGGCACGGCCCACGCCTGGATCCGGGCGAGCTGGTCGGCGGCCAGTGCCTTGGTGGGGGAGAGGTAGAGCGCCGTGGCGCCCCGGCCGGACGGGGCCGCAGCGCCCTCGACGACCGCCGACAGGACGGGGAGCAGGTACCCGAGGCTCTTGCCCGACGCCGTGCCGGTCGACATCACCACGTGCCGGCCGGCCCACGCGTGGTCGGCGGCCTCGCGCTGGTGCGACCACAGGGAGGTGATCCCGGTGCCTGCGCACGCGGCATACACGGTCGGGTCCACCCACGTCGGCCACGGCTCGGGACGCGCGCTGCGCGCGGGCACCTCGTGGACGTGGCGCAGCCGGTCGGGCGCACCGGCCGCCAGGGCGGACAGCGCGGCAAGCGGGTCGAACCCGGGTCGGCCGCCGGGCGCCCGGACCGCGCCGACCGCCCCGCGGCTCGCCGCTGGGAATCCGGTGGCGCTGGGGATGGACATTGCCGCTACGGTAATCCCGTGGGCTGACGGTCTCCGTCGTGCCCGTTCGGCGCGGTGAAAGGCAAGAGGCGTGGATCTGTCGGTCTCCAGCACGGAGCAGGGTGCGGTGACGGTCGTGCACGTCGCCGGGGAGATCGACGTCTACACGGCCCCGCTGCTGCGCGAGGTGCTCGACAAGCAGGTCGCCGCCGGGCGCACCGAGCTCGTCGTCGACCTCGAGAAGGTCACCTTCATGGACAGCACCGGCCTCGGCGTCCTGGTCGGCCGGCTCAAGCTCGTCCGCGGCCAGAACGGCACGCTGCGGATCGTCAGCGCCCAGGACCGCATCCTCAAGGTCTTCAAGATCACCGGCCTGGACAAGGTCTTCCACATCTACCCGACCGTCGAGGAAGCCACCGCCGCCTCCGCGGTCTGAGCGCTCCCTCCACGGCACTGCCGCCCGCCGGCGGGTCGGCCCACGCGCCACGGCGCGGTCGCGAACAGGCCCGTACGCTGCGAAAACACCGCAGGAAATCTGTGTGTGACCCTCCTCACCCGCTGACATTTACGGTGTGACGTGCATTACCCTCGCCACCATCGTCCCCTCGTGCGGCGCGCTGGCCAGCGTGCCCGTGGGCGGTTTGGAGATGTTCCCCATCGAGGAGGATGGAATGTTGCGCGTCGCGCCTGCCGCCAGTGCCCTCACACTGGACGGCTCCAATCTCACCCTGGTGATCGTGGTGGCAGTGGTTGCCGTCATCGCGCTCGGCATGGGTGTGTTCTTCCGCCAGCAGGTCCTGTCCCACGACGCCGGCACCGAGAAGATGCAGGAGATCGGCGCCGCGGTCGAGGAGGGCGCCCAGGCGTACCTCGCGCGGCAGTTCAAGACCCTCGGCATCTTCGTGGTGCTGGTCTTCGGCCTCCTGCTCCTGCTGCCCGCCGACACCGCCAGCATCCGCTGGGGACGGTCCGCCTTCTTCGTCGTCGGCGCGCTCTTCTCCGCCTCGATCGGCTACCTCGGCATGAGCCTGGCCGTGAAGGCGAACGTCCGGGTCGCCTCGGCTGCGCGCGAGGGCGACCGCGACAGCGGCATGCGGATCGCCTTCCGCACCGGTGGCACCGTCGGCATGGCAACCGTCGGTCTCGGCCTGCTCGGCGCCTCGGTCGTCGTCCTGCTCTACAAGGGCGACGCCCCCAAGGTGCTCGAGGGCTTCGGCTTCGGCGCCGCCCTGCTCGCCATGTTCATGCGTGTCGGCGGCGGGATCTTCACCAAGGCCGCCGACGTGGGCGCCGACCTCGTCGGCAAGGTCGAGGCCGGCATCCCCGAGGACGACCCGCGCAACGCCGCGACGATCGCCGACAACGTGGGCGACAACGTCGGTGACTGCGCCGGCATGGCCGCCGACCTCTTCGAGTCGTATGCCGTGATGCTCGTGGCCGCGCTCATCCTCGGCTCGGTCGCGTTCGGCACCTACGGCCTGGTCTTCCCGCTGCTCGTGCCCGCCATCGGCGCGGTCACCGCCCTCATCGGCGTCTTCATCACCCGCGTCCGGCCCGGCGAGAACGCCCTGTCGGCCATCAACCGCGGCTTCTACATCTCGGCCGCGATCGCCGCCGTCCTGTCGGCCGTCGCCGCCTTCGTCTACCTGCCCGACACCTTCAAGGGCCTCGAGTCCACGGACCAGTCCGTCACCCAGCTGAGCGGCAACCCCCGGGTCACCGCCATCCTGGCCGTGGTCATCGGCATCGTCCTCGCCGCGATCATCCTGTGGCTCACCGGCTACTTCACCGGCACCGACAAGCGCCCGACCCGCGACGTCGCGCGGACCTCGCTGACGGGCGCGGCCACGGTCGTCCTCTCCGGCATCGGCGTCGGCCTCGAGTCGGCCGTCTACACCGCCGTCATCATCGGTGGCGCGGTCTACCTCGCCTTCCTGCTCGGCGGCGGCTCGGTCGTCCTGTCCCTGTTCCTCATCGCGCTCGCGGGCTGCGGCCTGCTGACCACGGTCGGCGTCATCGTCGCCATGGACACCTTCGGCCCGGTGTCGGACAACGCCCAGGGCATCGCCGAGATGTCCGGTGACGTCGACGGCGAGGGCGCGCAGATCCTCACCGACCTCGACGCGGTCGGCAACACCACCAAGGCGATCACCAAGGGCATCGCGATCGCGACGGCTGTCCTCGCGGCCACCGCGCTGTTCGGCTCGTACTCCGACGCCTGGCGCGGCGCGTTCGACCCGATCCTGGCCAAGCTCGAGCAGCAGGCGCAGACCGGTGTCATCGGGCAGAGCGAGGTGCAGGCGATCCAGAAGCAGCTGACCACCTCGTTCGGCCTGGAGATCGTCTCCCCGAACGTCCTGGTCGGCCTGCTCATCGGCGCCGCGGTCGTGTTCCTGTTCTCCGGCCTGGCGATCAACGCCGTGACCCGCGCCGCCGGCGCGATCGTCTTCGAGGTCCGTCGCCAGTTCCGCGACATCCCCGGGATCATGGAGGGCACCGCCCGTCCCGAGTACGGCAAGGTCGTCGACATCTGCACCAGGGACTCGCTGCGCGAGCTCGCGACCCCTGGTCTCCTCGCAGCCATGACGCCGGTCGCGGTCGGCTTCGGGCTCGGCATCGGCGCCCTCGCAGGGTTCCTCGCCGGCGCGATCGGCACCGGCGCCCTGATGGCCGTCTTCCTCGCGAACTCCGGTGGGGCGTGGGACAACGCCAAGAAGATCGTCGAGGACGGCACCCACGGCGGCAAGGGCACCGAGGCGCACGCCGCCACCGTCATCGGCGACACCGTCGGCGACCCGTTCAAGGACACCGCCGGCCCGGCGATCAACCCGCTCATCAAGGTCATGAACCTCGTGTCGGTGCTCATCGCGCCCGCGATCGTGACCCTGTCGATCGGTGACGGCAAGAACAGCCCGGTCCGCTACGGCATCGCGATCGCGGCGCTGGTCATCGTCATCGGCGCGGTCGCGGTCTCCAAGTCCCGCGACCTGGCGATCGGCGGCGACGACGACACGGCCACCCCGGCCGACGCCGTGGCGCCCGACGGCAGTGCGGCGACGGTCCCCGGTGCCACCATCACCTCGGAGGCGACCACCGTCCCGGGCGCGACCGCGGACGGGTCGGGCACACCCGCTCCCGGCGCCTCGGCGGGCACGGCCGAGCCGCTCGAGGAGCCGGCGAACCGCTAGCAGCACGCGCACGAGAGGAACGGCCGGCCCCGCAGCCCCGGGG
>NZ_JBHUYG010000152.1:0-6681 GCF_042668795.1 Pedococcus sp. NPDC057267
GCTCGGGAGCGGCGCGCCACCGGACGTCGTCGGTGCGGGCTCAGACCTCGAGGCCCTCCAGCAGGTCCGTGACCAGCGCCGCGATCGGGCTGCGCTCGCTGCGGGTCAGCGTCACGTGGGCGAACAGCGGGTGACCCTTGAGGGCCTCGATGACGGCCGCGACGCCGTCGTGGCGTCCCACGCGCAGGTTGTCGCGCTGCGCGACGTCGTGGGTGAGCACCACGCGGGAGTTCTGGCCGACCCGGGACAGGACCGTCAGCAGGACGTTGCGCTCGAGGCTCTGCGCCTCGTCGACGATGACGAACGCGTCGTGCAGGGAGCGACCGCGGATGTGGGTCAGGGGCAGCACCTCGAGCATGCCGCGGTCCATGACCTCCTCGACCACCTCGTGCGAGACCAGCGCCCCGAGCGTGTCGAAGACGGCCTGTGCCCAGGGCCCCATCTTCTCCTGCTCGCTGCCCGGGAGGTACCCGAGCTCCTGGCCGCCCACGGCATACAGGGGCCGGAAGACGACCACCTTGCGCTGCTGGCGGCGCTCCATCACGGCCTCGAGCCCGGCGCACAGCGCCAGCGCCGACTTCCCGGTGCCGGCCCGGCCGCCGAGGCTGATGATGCCGACGTCGGGGTCGAGCAGGAGGTCGAGGGCGATGCGCTGCTCGGCGCTGCGGCCGTGCAGCCCGAACGCGTCGCGGTCACCGCGGACGAGCCGCACCTGCTTGTCGGCCCCCACGCGCCCCAGGCCGCTTCCCCGCGGCGAGAGCAGCACCAGCCCGGTGTGGCACGGCAGCTCGGCTGCCGCCTCGTTCTCGACCCGGCCGTGCTCGTACAGCGCGTCCATCTCCTCGACGGTCACGTCGAGCTCGGCCATGCCGGTCCAGCCGGAGTCGACCACAGCGAGCTCGGCGCGGTACTCCTCGGCCTGCATGCCGACGGCCGACGCCTTGACCCGCATGGGCAGGTCCTTGCTCACGACCGTGACGTCGTGGCCCTCGAGCGAGAGGTTCTTGGCGACCGCCAGGATGCGGGTGTCGTTGTCGCCGAGGCGGAAGCCGGCGGGCAGGCTCGTCGGGTCGGTGTGGTTGAGCTCGACACGCAGGGTTCCCCCCTCGTCGCCGACCGGCACCGGGGCGTCCAGGCGGCCCTCGCGGACCCGCAGGTCGTCGAGCAGGCGCAGCGCCTGGCGGGCGAAGTAGCCCAGCTCCGGGTGGTGCCGCTTGCCCTCGAGCTCGGTGACCACCACGACCGGCAGGACGACCTCGTGCTCGGCGAACCGGATCATGGCCCGCGGGTCGGAGAGCAGCACCGAGGTGTCGAGGACGAACGTGCGGCGGGCCGGTTTGCGGCGGGTGACGGCGCTCGTGGCGGCCGGGTCGGCCTGAGCGGGCGCCGTGCCGCGCGCGGAGCGGGCGCGACGGGTGGAGTCGGGAGTCGAAGCGTTCGAGGCCAATGTCTCTCCTCGGCACAGCGCGCCGGCCGGCGCAGTGCGCCTACTCGCGAACCAGGTGCCGGGACCACGCCCACCCACGGATGGGCCGGGTCCGGCCCTCCGTCCGGAGCTGAGTTCGCCCCATGTGGTGGACCTCCCGAACGCCGGACGGGTGCCCTGCGTCAGCGCTGACGCTACGGCTCGCGCGGGCCCGCGACGCGCAGGATCGCGGCGTGTCTCGCAGAGTTAACCCGTTGGCCCGAGGCCGTCCCCGGCCGTTCGTGCAGGGACCCGCCGCAGCCGCCGCCGAACCCTCGTCCGGCGGCCAGCCCCCGCGGAGCCCTCGTCCGTCGGCTAACCCCCGAAGCGGCGGTTGCGCTCGGAGTAGGCGCGCAGGGCGCGGAGGAAGTCGACGTGGCGGAAGTCCGGCCAGTAGGCCTCGCAGAAGTAGAACTCCGAGTGCGCCGACTGCCACAGCAGGAACCCGGAGAGCCGCTGCTCCCCCGACGTGCGGATGACGAGGTCGGGGTCGGGCTGCCCCTTGGTGTACAGGTGCTCGGCGATGTGCTCGACCTGGAGCGTCTCGGCGAGCTCCTCGATCGTCGTGCCGTTGGCCGCGTGGGCGGTGAGCATCGAGCGCACCGCGTCGGTGATCTCCTGCCGGCCGCCGTAGCCGACCGCCACGTTGACCGTCATCCCCTGCACGGCAGCAGTCGCGTCGGCGGCCTCCTTGAGCTTGCGCGCGGTCTCGGCGGGCAGCAGGTCCAGCGACCCGACGGGGTTGATCCGCCAGCGCTGGGTCGCGGCGAGGTCGGTGACGGCGTTCTCGATGATCGACAGCAGGGGGACCACCTCGGCCTCGGGCCGGTTGAGGTTGTCGGTGGACAGCAGCCACAGCGTCACGACCTCGACCCGGGCCTCCTCGCACCACTCGAGGAAGTTGGCGATGTTGTCCGCGCCGGCCTGGTGCCCCTCCTTGGTCCCGTGCCCCCGGGCGGCGGCCCAGCGCCGGTTGCCGTCGAGCATCACCCCCACGTGGCGGGGGAGCGTCGCCTTGTCGAGGCGACGCCTCAGGCGCCGCTCGTATGCCGCATACAGGAGGTCGGACAGCGCCACAACGACTCCTCACGTGGTCCGGGGACGACGGTTCCGCCCGACGTCCCACGCTACCCCTGTCAGGCGCCGGCGGTGCGGCAGGATGGCCCCATGTCCGGCGCGCAGGAGTCCTTCTACCTGCTCGAGGAGGTCACCCCCGACGCGACGGTGGTCACCTCGACGACCCACACCGCAGGCCCGTGGTCGCCGGCGGCCCAGCACGGCGGCCCCCCGATGGCGCTCATGGCGCGGGAGGCCGCGCGGGTGGCCGACCCGGGAAGGGTCCTCATGCGGTTCACCGCCGACCTGCTCGGCCCCGTCCCGGTGGGGCGGCTGCGCGTGCAGGCAGGCGTCGCCCGCCCGGGGCGCAGCGTCGAGCTCGTCGAGTGCCGGCTGACCGACCTCGACGCGGACCGCGTCGTCGCCCGAGCTGCCTGCTGGCTCGGGCCCAGGGTCGAGGGCGGACCCGCCACGCCGGCGCCGGCGCTGCCGCCCGGCCCGGGCACCGGGTCGACGCGTGGCACACCGCCCGGCTGGAGCCCCGGCTACCTCGACGCCATCGAGTGGTCGTGGGTCGACGGCGCGCTCGAGCAGCCCGGTCCGGCCACGGTGTGGATGCGCCCACGCCACTCGCTGGTGCCGGGCGAGCCGTGGGCGCCGGTGGAGCGCCTGCTCGCGTGCGTCGACTCGGCGTCGGGCGCCAGCGCGGCCCTCGACGTCGCCCGGTGGCAGTTCATGAACACCGAGCTGACGGCCCACCTGGTGCGCGAGCCGGGAGGCGAGTGGGTCGGGCTCCGGGCGGAGACGACCCTCGCGGGGACGGCCGTGGGGCTGGCCGCGGCGGAGCTCTTCGACGAGCGTGGGTTCGTCGGGCGGAGCACCCAGTCGCTCCTCGTGCGGCCCACCTCACAGATTACTGGCCGGTAACCTACGTCTGCGTAGGTTATGCTGCCGCCATGACCCCGACGCCCACCCACCACAGCCCGGAGTCCCCCCAGCAGGGGTCGATCGAGGCCGTCGTGGCGGCCGTCAAGCCGCGTCTGCGCGGCTGGCTGCACGCCGGCATGGTGCCCCTGGCAGTAGCCGCGGGCATCGTCCTCATCGCCCTCGCCCCCACCACACCCGCACGCATCGCGGCCACTGTCTTCTCGGTCACCGCCTGGCTGCTGTTCGGGACCTCCGCCGTCTACCACCGCGGCAACTGGTCGCCCCGGGTCGCGGCCGTGCTCAAGCGCATGGACCACTCGAACATCTTCCTCATCATCGCGGGCACGTACACGCCGTTCGCGATGCTGCTCCCCCGGGCGCAGGCCACCCAGATGCTGCTCATCGTCTGGATCGGCGCCATCGCGGGCGTGCTGTTCCGCGTGTTCTGGGTCGGCGCACCGCGGTGGCTGTACACGCCCATCTACGTCGCCCTCGGCTGGGTGGCCGTGTTCTACATGGGCCCGCTGCTGCACTTCGGCGGCCCGGCGATCGTGACGCTCATCGCGGTCGGCGGCGTGCTCTACACCGTGGGAGCACTCGTCTACGGCATCAAGCGGCCGAACCCCTCACCGCGCTGGTTCGGGTTCCACGAGATCTTCCACACCCTGACGGTGGCCGCCTTCGCGGTGCACTACATCGCGGCGTCGATGTCGCTGTACCGCACCAACGCCTGACGCGGCATCCCGCACCGCCTGACGCGTCGTCAGGCGGTGCGGTGCTGCTCGTCCTGGCCGTCGCCGGCCGGGGTGCCCGTGCCGTCGGCGCCCGTGCCGTCACCGGGAGTTCCGGCCGCAGGCCCGTCGGCCTCGGGCGCCCGCGAGGCAGCGGGGCGGTCACGCCCGGCCTCCGCCTCGGCCTCCTTGCGCAGCTCCTCGGCGCGGTAGGACATCCGGCGCATCCGCGCGTTCATGTTCCGCATGAGCAGGTAGAGGGCGATCGCCAGGACGAAGAAGGCGACGAAGCCCCACAGTCCCGGCGAGACCAGCGAGGACGGTGCGCCGTTCACGCCGACACCGCCACGCGGCCGTCGTACGCGACCTCGAGCCCGGCCTTCGTGGCCAGGACGTCGCCGGTCGCGACGTCGTCGATCCCGGCGAACAGGTCGTCCTCCACCGGCTCCACCGGCACGTACGACACCGCCGCCTCGAAGTCCTCGGTCGGCCAGATCCGCACCTGCAGGTCCCTCGGCACCTGGAAGAAGTGCCCGTCGGGGTCGATCTGCGTGGCGTGCGCGAGGAGCGCCTGGTCGCGCTGGTCGAAGAAGTCGGCGCAGTAGATGCGAGTGGTGATGGTCCGGGCGTTCTCCTCGGTCCACCGCTCGAGCCACTCGGCATACGGGCTCTCCTTGCCCTCCGCGAGGAAGGCCTCGTGGAAGGCGACGTACTTGGCCCGGTTGTGCGCGTTGTAGTAGATCTTCAGCGGCTGCCACGGCTCGCCCGCGTGCGGGTACGCGTCGGGGTCGCCTGCAGCGGCGAACGCCGCCATCGAGACCCGGTGGGTCATGATGTGGTCGGGGTGGGGGTAGCCGCCGTTCTCGTCGTACGTCGTCATGACGTGCGGGCGGAACCGCCGGATCTCGCGGACGAGGGCCTCGGTCGTCACCTCCAGAGGCTCGAGGGCGAAGCAGCCCTCGGGGAGCGGCGGGAGCGGGTCGCCCTCGGGCAGCCCGGAGTCCACGAAGCCGAGCCACGTGTGCTGCACGCCGAGGATCTCCTGCGCCTTGCGCATCTCCACCCGGCGGACCTGCGGGAGGTCGCGCTCGATCTGCGGGTCCCCCTTGAGCTTGGGGTTGAGCACGTCGCCACGCTCACCACCCGTGCACGACACGACGAGGACGTCGGCGCTCGTCGCCGCGTACTTGGCCATCGTCGCCGCGCCCTTGCTCGACTCGTCGTCGGGGTGCGCGTGCACCGCCATGAGCCGCCACCGGTCAGCCACTGTCACCGTCTCCTGGGTCATCACGGACAATGGGTGTCCGCGAGCACGCGGACACCACCTGGTCCCATCCTCTCACCGCACCGGAAGGCCTCGTCATGCCACTCCCCCGCCCCGCGCCCGGCACCGGCCGCTGGTGGGTCGTCGGCATCGTCGGCATCGGACTCGCCTCCGCCCTCGCCGTCTGGCTCGGGCTGGCCAACTCGGTGGGCCGGGTGACCTGGGTCGACACCGGCTACAAGGTCGTCGACGACCGCAGCGTCCGGGTCGAGTTCGACGTGCACCGCCCCTCGGGCGAGGCGGTCACGTGCCAGGTCAACGCGCTCGACCAGTCCTTCGGCGTCGTCGGCACGCTCGAGGTCCGGGTCCCGGCGTCCTCCGAGAAGTCGGTGCACCAGGTGGTCGTCGTGCGGACGGCCGCACGGGCCGTCACCGGCACGGTCAAGACCTGCGACCCGTCCTGACCAGCGGGTTCGCGGTCCCGACGGGCGCAAACCCCGGACGCGAGGGGGCGTCCCGGCATACCCTCGGGCACGGCGCCGGGGACGGAACGAAATGGACCGTTCGGACGGGGCCGCGTTAGACTTGTCCATTCACCGAGCGGTCTGGACCTCCCGCCACCTGCGTGGCGCGGGTCCGGGCCGCATTGCGTAGCACCCCGCACACCGGCCGACACCGCGCCGGGCGGGACCCCAGCCAAGGAGTACAACCGTGAGCGAGACCGCGACCCCCACCGCGAGCTACCTGACCCAGGACGCCTTCGACCGCCTGAAGGCCGAGCTGGACCAGCTCTCCGGGGAAGGCCGCACCGAGATCGCCAAGCGCATCGAGGCGGCGCGCGAGGAGGGCGACCTCAAGGAGAACGGCGGCTACCACGCGGCCAAGGAGGAGCAGGGCAAGATGGAGGCCCGCATCCGCCAGCTGACCCAGCTGCTCGAGAACGCCGTCGTGGGCACCAAGCCCGCTGACGACGGGATCGTCGAGCCGGGCATGGTCGTGACCGTCGACATGTTCGGCGACGACATGACGTTCCTCCTGGGCTCGCGCGAGATCGCGGACGGCTCGGACCTCGAGGTCTACAGCGAGAAGTCCCCGCTCGGCGCGGCCATCAACGGCAAGAAGGTCGGCGACTCCGCGTCCTACGACGCGCCCAACGGCAAGACCATCGAGGTCACGGTCAAGGCCGCCAAGCCCTACGGCGCCTGACCGCCACCAGCACCTGCACGACGGAGGGGCCG
>NZ_JBHUYG010000153.1:0-6618 GCF_042668795.1 Pedococcus sp. NPDC057267
TCCCAACGCACGTTTCACGTCAGCAACTGCCGTTTTGCGGTGCGTGGCCGGGGTCCGGTGCCACCGACCGCAGTGGCCCGACCAGCCCGGGGTGCCACTCCTCACGCTGAAGTTGCATTCAGCAACTAAGTGATTTAAAGTTGCGTAGCGCAACCAAAGGAGTTCCCATGACAACCACGGCCCCCACGGCGCCGACGAGCGGCGCTCCGACCGATGCCGCCGTCGACCACGCCCTGGAGGTGCTGTCGGCGCTGACCGGACTGATCCGCACCAGCCGCTCGATCGGACGGCGCCTCCAGGAGGAGGGTGCGGGCGCGTCGGGCACCCCGGTCGCCGTCCTCAAGGCCCTGGCCCGCGCCGACGGGCACGACCGCCCCGGTGACCTCGCCGTCGCCGCCGGCGTCGCGCCCTCGGTCGTCAGCCGGGTCCTGCCCAAGCTCGAGGAGGACGGCCTCGTGCGCCGACGCCCCGACGAGTCCGACGCCCGATCCTGCCGGATCACCCTCACCGACGAGGGCGTGGCGCACCTGGCCCGGGTGCAGCGCCTGACCGCCGCCCGCCTCGCGCCGGCGCTGGACGGCATACCTCCCGGCGACCTCGACCGGCTGCCACGGCTGCTGGCCGAGCTCGACCGCGCACTCGTGCGCGCCACCGACCCACACCCCGCAACGACGCGGCACCACGAGACCACCACGACCCCACAGGACAACGACTGATGTCAGCCACCACCGCGCCCGCCACCGGGATCCCCGAACCGACGGGGGAGATGAGCCACCGGCAGATCCTCGAGGCCATGACCGGCCTGCTCGCCGGACTGTTCACCGCCCTCATCAGCAGCACCATCGTCTCGACCGCGCTGCCCACGATCATCGGCGACCTGCACGGCACCCAGCGCCAGTACACCTGGGTGATCACCGCGTCGCTGCTCGCCACCACCGTGAGCACGCCCATCTGGGGCAAGCTCTCCGACCTGTTCAGCAAGAAGCTGCTCGTGCAGATGTCGCTCGCCGTGTTCGTCCTCGGCTCGGTGGCCGCGGGCCAGTCGCACAGCGTCGGCTTCCTCATCGCCTGTCGCGTCGTCCAGGGCCTCGGCATGGGCGGCCTCACCGCCCTCACCCAGTCGATCCTCGGTGCCATGATCGCCCCGCGTGAGCGCGGCCGGTACTCCGGCTACATGGGTGCGGTCATGGCGGTCTCCACCGTGAGCGGCCCGCTGCTCGGTGGCTTCATCGTCGACAGCGGCCTGGGCTGGCGCTGGACGTTCTACGTGTGCGTCCCGCTCGCGATCATCGCCATGTTCATCCTCCAGGCGACGCTGCACATCACCACGCCGAAGCGGATGCCGAAGATCGACTACCTCGGCGCAGTCCTCATCGCCATCACGTCGTCGCTGCCGCTGCTGTGGGTCACCTTCGCGGGCAACGACTTCCCGTGGTGGTCGATGCAGACCGCCCTCTACCTCGGCGGCACCCTCGTCGGCCTGGCGCTGACGATCGTCGTCGAGCTGCGTGCAGCCGAGCCGATCATCCCGATCCGGCTGCTGCGCAACCTCACCACCGGCCTGGTCATCATCGCCAGCGTGGCGGTCGGCGTCGCGATGTTCGGCGGCACGACCTTCCTCACCCAGTACTTCCAGGTGTCGCGCGGCTACAGCCCGACCCACGCCGGCCTGCTCACCATCCCGCTCATGGGTGCGCTGCTGCTCTCCTCGACCCTCGGTGGCCGCTACGTCAGCAACACCGGCAGGTGGAAGGGCATCATCATCGTCGGTGGCGTCCTGCTCACGGCGGGCCTGGTCTGGCTCGGGCGGCTCGACCACCTCACCCCGCTGTGGCAGATCGGCACGGCCATGGCCCTGCTCGGCCTCGGCATGGGCATGATGATGCAGAACCTCGTCCTCGCCGTGCAGAACTCGGTCGACGTCCGGGACATCGGTGCCGCCTCGGCGAGCATCGCGTTCTTCCGCACGCTCGGTGGCGCGATGGGCGTCTCGGTGCTCGGTGCCGTGCTGGCCAACGGTGTGCGCGACCACATCGCCGCGGGCCTCAGGGCGCTCGGCCCCAAGGCGGCCGCCGCGGCCCAGTCGGGTGGCGGCACCGGCACGCTGGACGTCAAGGACATGCCTGCGCCGATCCGCGAGATCGTCCGGGCCGCGTACGGCGACTCGACCGGGCACATCTTCCTCATCGCCGCGGCGTTCGGCGTCGTTGCCCTGCTGGCCGTGCTCTTCGTGAAGGAGACGCCGCTGCGCACGACCGTCTCCATGGCGGAGCAGGCCCCGGTGTCCGAGCAGGCCCCGGTGTCCGAGCAGGCCCCGGTGTCCGAGCAGGCCCCGGTGTCCGAGCAGGCCCCGGCCCCGGACCAGGCCCCGACCTCGATGGCCGAGGACGCCCCGCTGGCCGCCGCGGCGGCCACCGCCGCCACGACCGCGACCGGCGCGCCGGAGGCCACCGGCCTGGTCGCAGCGAACGGTGCGCCCGAGGCGACGGGCCCGGTCGCGCCGGCCCGTGGCGCGGCCCCCGAGCGGGTTCTCGAGCCGCAGTCGCAGGCGGATGCCGAGGAGCTCGCCGCCGTGGCAGCCCTGGACGTCCTGAGCGCCGCGGAGCAGGAGGTCCGGCGTCGGGCCCGGGCCGGTGACGAGGCGGTCGCCGCTGCGCGCACGCTGGTCACCTCGCTGGGGCGCGAGGTCGAGGAGGCGCTCGAGGGTTTCCAGCGCGGGCTGGCCTCGGTCCTGCGCGACCTCGACGACCCGGCGGCCGGGCGGCACTCCACCCACCGCGTCGCCGAGCAGCTGCACGACCTCGAGTTCACCCTGCTGCGCAGCAGCCAGGCCACGGCCGACCGCGTCGTCGCGGCGGCCCACGCCGAGGCCGAGACGATCGTGGCCCGGGCCCGGCTCGAGGCCAGCCGCGTGGGCCGGCAGGACGTCCCGGCTGCGGACCACGCCGGCTCCGAGCACGTGGCCGGACCCGAGGACGTCGCCCGGGTCGGGGAGGAGTCGGCGGAGCGCGTCAGCCTGCCCGACCGCCCGACCCAGGACTGAGGCGCCCAGCCCCGTCGCCGTGGTCCTGCCCTGCTCGCTCGAGCGGGAGCAGGACCACGGCGCGCGTGCCCGGTCCCGCGTCGTCGAGCCGGACCCGGCCGCCGTGCCGGCTCACGAGCTCGCGGACGATGGCCAGGCCCAGCCCGCTTCCGCCGCTGTCACGGTCGCGGGCGTCGTCGAGCCGTGCGAACCGGTCGAAGACGCGCTCGCGGTCTGCTTCCGGGATGCCGGACCCGTCGTCGGAGACGGTGACCCGGGCGACGTCCGGGCCGTCCTGCGCCGGGCGACGGGACACCTCGACGACGACCTCCGACGCGGCGTGCCGCACCGCGTTGTCGATCAGGGCCGACAATGCCCGGTCCAGCTCCTCCGGCCGCCCCTGCGCCACGACTCCCTGCGCCTCTCCTGCGGACCCGGCGCCCGCCCCTCCGGTGGACCCGGCGTCCGCCTCTCCTGCGGACCCGGCGCCCGCCCCTCCGGTGGACCCGGGGTCCCACGGCGAGACACCACGAGCCCACTGACCACCTGAGCGGACCGTCACGGGGACCCGCGCGGCGGCATACCGCGCCACCACGGCGGTCGCCAGGGCGGTGAGGTCCACCGGCTCCAACCGCCGGGACGGGCTCGGCGCACCCGCCCGCGCGAGGACCAGCAGGTCGTCGACGATGCGGCCGAGCCGCTCCACCTCCGGGAGCAGGTCCGCTGCGAGCCCGTCGCCCTCGCCGAGGTGCTGGGCGACCTCGAGCTGGGTACGCATCGTGGCCAGCGGGCTGCGCAGCTCGTGGGCCGCGTCGGCCACGAACGCACGCTGTCGCGTGCTCGCGTCGGAGAGCCGGGCGAGCATGCCGTTGAGCGTCGTCGCGAGGGCCTGCACCTCGTCCCTGGTCGGGGGCACCGGCAGGCGCTCGCCCGGGTCGGCTGCCTCACCGATGCGCTCGGCCCCCCGGCGCAGCGCCTCGACCGGCCGCAGGGCCGACCCGATGACGCGCCAGGCGATCGCCCCGATGACCAGGAGGAAGGCCGGGAACGCGACGAGCAGGAGCGTGCGCACGACCCGCCGGCTGGTCTCGAGGTCGGCCGTGGGCACGGCGGCGACCACGAGGACCGGCGCGTCCGCCGGGCCTGCCGCCACTCCAGCCACCTCCAGCGGGCCCGACACGCCGGCCCGCGAACCCGGCACCCGCACCGCGTCGCCGCGCAGGACCCGCGGCCGCTCCTGCGGCGTCACGACGGGGGTGAGCCGGTCGGCCGCGACCGAGCCGGAGAGCACCCGGTTCTGCGCGTCGAGCACCTGCACGAGCTGCGCCCCGCTCACCGGCACCGGGTCGGGCAGCCGCCCGTCGTTGACCAGCGCCGCCACGTCCTGCGCGCTGGACCGGGCCTCGGCCCGGACGGCGCGGTCGAGGGCGGCCCCCGTCGCGGCATACAGCACGCCACCGCCGAGCAGCAGCGCACCGACGATCCCGACGAGGCCGATCGCCATGAGCCGCACCCGCAGGGTGCGCCGGGAGAACCAGCTCCCGAGTCTCATGCGCGCCTCATGCGCGCAGGCGGTAGCCGGAGCCCCGGACCGTCTCGATCCGCTCGCGGCCGAGCTTGCGGCGCAGGTAGCCGATGTAGACCTCGACGACGTTGGGGTCGCCGCGCTGGCCCGCACCCCAGACGTCGTCGAGCAGCGACTCCTTCGACACCACGCTCGGGTGCGCGCGCAGCAGGTGCTCGAGCACGAGGAACTCGGTGCGCGATAGGTCCACCGCCACGCCCTCGACCTCCACGCGGCGCGACGACGGGTCGAGGGTGATGCCCGCCGCGTCGAGGACCGGCGGCCGTGGAGCGGGGCCGCGGCGCATGAGGGCGCGCAGCCGGGCGACGAGGACGACGAACGAGAACGGCTTGGTCAGGTAGTCGTCGGCCCCGTAGTCGAGCCCGTCGGCCTGGTCGTACTCGCCGTCCTTGGCCGACAGCAGCAGCACGGGCACGCCGTTGCCCTCCTCGCGCAGGGTCCGCACGACGGTGTAGCCCGACAGGCCCGGCAGCATGATGTCGAGCACCACGGCGTCGTACTCCCCGAACCGGGCCGACTCCAGCCCCGACGGCCCGTCGGCGGCCAGGTCGACGACGAAACCCTCGGCACCGAGCCCCCGGGCCAGGGCAGCGGCCATCCGCTGCTCGTCCTCGACCACCAGCACCCGCACGGCGACCACTCTGGCACGCCCGCCCGTGACGGGGCCGCCGCTCGGGCGCAGGTCGCACCCGCGCCGTCTCAGACTCCTCACAGGTGGGCCGTCGCACGATGTCCCCATGAGCGTGTTCTCGACCCGTCCCGCCACCCGCTGGCTCGCCCCCGGGGCAGCCGTCGTCCTCGTCGGTGGTGTGGCCCTCGTGGCCAACCACAGCGCCAGTGCAGACCCGAGCCTGCCGCCGCGGTCGGCAGCGCAGCTGCTCGTCGACGTGCAGCAGGCGCGGCTCGCGGGCCTGTCGGGCACGGTCGTGCAGACCTCCAACCTGGGGCTGCCCTCGATCGCCGGTCTCGGTGGCGGCGGGGGCGCCGAGGGCGGCTCGGGCGGGTCGTCCGCGCTCTCCTCGACGATCGCGGGCACGCACACCTGGCGGGTGTGGCTGGCCGGGCAGGACAGGCAGCGGCTCGCGCTCGTCGGCAGCCTCGGCGAGTCCGACCTCATACGCGACGGCCGCAACGTGTGGATGTGGTCGAGCAAGGACAAGACCGCCACCCACACCGTCCTGCCGGCCGAGTCCGCGACCGGTGACCACTCCGGCGCGGCCGGCGGCGCCCCGGGCGCCGGGGCGACGCCGGGGGCGACCCCGTCGCCCACCGACCTGCCGAAGACCCCGCAGGAGGCGGCGCAGCGCGCGCTAGCCGCCCTCGACCCCACCACCTCGGTGACGACGAGCGGCACCTCCTCGGTCGCCGGTCGCTCGGCCTACGACCTGGTCCTCAAGCCCAGGGACGCGCAGAGCCTCGTGGCCCAGGTGCGCATCTCGATCGACGCCACGAAGCACGTGCCGCTGCGGGTGCAGGTCTACTCGACCAGGACGGCCAACCCGGCGTTCGAGGTCGGCTTCACCAGCGTCGACTTCGCCACCCCGGCCGCGTCGCAGTTCGCCTTCAACCCGCCACCCGGCACCAAGGTCACCGAGCACACCTTCCCGGCAAAGGCCGACCTGCAGAAGGGCTCCGCGGCCGCGCGGGCCCAGGCCGACGCCTCCCGCCCGACCGTGGTGGGCAAGGGCTGGACGACCGTCCTCGTCGGCAAGCTCCCCACCTCGACGGGGTCGACGTCGCCCGGCACAGGGGCGTCCGGTGACAGGGCCGGTGTGAACGGCGCGACCGGCGCCAAGGGTGCCGCGAGCCTGCAGGGGATGCTGGCGCTGCTGCCCAAGGTCTCCGGCACGTGGGGCTCGGGACACCTGCTCAGCGGCACCCTCTTCTCGGCGGTGGTGACGACCGACGGCCGGTACGCCGTGGGCGCGGTGGCGCCGGACCGCCTCTACGCGGCGCTGGCAGCGCAGAAGTGACGCAGCTGGCGGACCCGACGGGGTGGGCGACCCTGGGG
>NZ_JBHUYG010000154.1:0-6451 GCF_042668795.1 Pedococcus sp. NPDC057267
GACCCGCTGCGGTCGGCCCGGCGTGGGACGCGTCGGGCGAGGACCGGTTCCACCCCGGTCCCCGCCCGACGCCGCTGTCAGCCCGACGCCGCTGTCAGGTCGACGCCACCGTCAGGTCGACCCGCGCTGGACGAGGTCGAGCGTGTCCGGCAGGGCCTCGCCCTCGGACTCGCCGCCGTCCAGGGCCGCGACGACAGCCGCCGCCAGGTGCTCGGCCTGCGTGTCGAGTGACTGCGACACCGTCGAAAGCGCCGGCACCGCGAAGCGGGCGGCGGGGATGTCGTCGACGCCCACCACCGCGAGGTCGTCCGGGCAGGGCACGCCCTCCGCCCGTGCCCCGGCAAGCACCGCGAGCGCCACGTCGTCGTTGTATGCCGCGACGCCGGCCACCGCGGCCTCCCCCCAGGTCCGGACCGCGGCCCGCACCGCGTCCTCGGTGAGCTCGACTGGGACCACGACGGGGGCCGGCAGCCCGGCCTCCTCGCAGACCGCCTGCACCCCCTCGAGGCGCAGCTCGGCGAACGCGCGCACGCGTGGGTCGGTCGGCGCGGCATACCCGAGCGGGGTGCGGTCGCGGTCGATGAGGTGACGGGCCTGCAGCCGCCCGATGCCCTGCTGCGTGGCGGCGAAGACGTCGGGCACGTCGCCCGAGATGGACGAGGCGACGACGTGGATCCCCGCCCGGCGCATGGCGTCCCGGTCGTGGGCGCTGAAGGCCTGGAGGCCGACCACGGCCCGCGGGGTCACCGCCCGCCACAGCTCGTGCAGGGGCCGGCCCGAGCGTGCGTGGTGCACGAGCAGGCTCAGGCCACGCTCGGCCAGCGCGCCGGCCAGCCGGTCGAGCAGCGTGTCCACGGCCGGTCCGAGCGGCCAGTCGGGCAGGACGTAGAGGACCAGGTCGCTGCGGCCGGTGCGCAGGGTGCGGGCGGCGACGGAGGGGTGGTAGCCGAGCCGGTCGGCCGAGGCCCGGACGCGGGCCCTGGTCTCCTCGGACACCCGCACGCCGGGGGTGTCGTTGAGGACGTAGCTCACGGTCGTCCGCGACACGCCGCTGTCGCGCGCGACGTCCGCGCTGGTCACGCCGTGCACCCGAACCTCCTGCCCTGCCCTTCGGCGCCCAGCCTAGTGAGGCGACCGGGTGTGCCGGGGAGGCGTGCTCCACCCGTCGTCCGGTCTCCGATCCGAGACACATCCGGGGGCCCGACCCCCGGTGCGCGGGCCGCCCCTGGTGTGCAATGGTCTGGTCCCGGCCTGGACCCCAGCCAGGCCGCCGCCGCGACGCCCCGAGGAAGGACCTGCGTGAGCTTCGAGTCGATGTGGGCTGCGCTGGAGCCCGTGGGTCGTGACGGCGGTTCGGGGGGCTACCGCCGCTTCGCCTGGACGCGCGACGACTCCGACCTGCGTGAGTGGTTCGCGGGCGAGTGCGCCGACCGCGGCCTCGACCTCACCGAGGACCGCATGGGCAACCAGTGGGCGTGGTGGGGCGACCCCGACGAGGCGGTGCGCCGCGGCCGCAAGGGCGTCGTCACGGGCTCGCACCTCGACAGCGTGCCCGACGGCGGCGCGTTCGACGGACCGCTCGGTGTCGTCAGCGCGCTCGCGGCGGTGGACGCGTTGCAGGACAGGGGCTTCGAGCCGTCGCGCCCCATCGGTGTCGTGAACTTCGTCGACGAGGAGGGTGCCCGCTTCGGCGTCGCCTGTGCCGGGTCGCGTGTCATCACCGGGGCCATGACCGCGCGCCGAGCTCGCAGCCTGCGCGACGCCGACGGCGTCTCGATGGCCGAGGCCCTCCGGGCCGCCGGCCGCGACCCGCACGGCATCGGCCGCGACGAGCAGACCCTGGCCCGCGTCGGGCAGTTCGTCGAGCTCCACGTGGAGCAGGGACGCGGGCTCGTCGACCTCGGCCACCCCGTCGCGGTCGCCTCCGACATCTGGCCGCACGGCCGGTGGCGGATGGACTTCGGCGGCGAGGCCAACCACGCCGGGACCACGCGGCTGGAGGACCGGCACGACGCGATGCTCGGGTACGCCGCCGCGGTCCTCGCCACCCGCGAGGCCGCCGTCACCCACGGCTGCGTCGCCACCGTGGGCAAGGTGGCCGTCACGCCCGGCGGGGTCAACGCGATCCCCAGCCAGGTCACCGGCTGGCTCGACGCGCGCGGCTCCAGCGCCCGCGCCGTCCGCCGCGCGGTGGCCGACATCCGCTCCATGGTCGAGCAGTCCGGCGGCGAGGTCGCCGAGGAGTCGTGGACGCCGGCCACCGTCTTCGACACCGCCCTGTCCGCGCGGCTGCAGACCCGGCTCGGCGGCATACCGGTCCTCGGGACGGGCGCCGGGCACGACGCGGGCATCCTCGCCAACGCCGGCATCCCCTCGACCATGCTCTTCGTCCGCAACCCGACGGGCGTCTCGCACTCGCCCGCGGAGCACGCTGAGCTGTCCGACTGCCTCGAGGGCGTCGCGGCGCTCGCCGCGGTGCTCGAGGACCTCGCGGGGGACGCCGCATGACGAGCTGGTGGGCCGAGCACGCGTGGCTGCCCGACGGCCTCGCGACAGACGTGCGTATCGAGGAGGTCGGCGGCCGGTTCACCTCCGTCACCCCGCGCACGCGCCCGCGCGACGGCGACGCCCGCCTGCCGGGAGTGGTCCTGCCCGGCCTCGCCAACGCGCACAGCCACGCGTTCCACCGCGCGCTGCGCGGGCGCACGCACGCGGGCGGCGGCAACTTCTGGTCCTGGCGCGAGCAGATGTATGCGGTGACGCGCCACCTCGACCCCGACACCTACTTCGAGCTCGCGCGGGCCGTCTACGCCGAGATGGCGCTCGCCGGGATGACCGTCGTCGGCGAGTTCCACTACCTGCACCACGACGTCGACGGCCGCCCCTACGCCGACCCGAACGCGATGGGCCACGCGCTCGTCGCGGCAGCGCACGAGGCCGGCGTGCGGCTGACCCTGCTCGACACCTGCTACCTGGCCGGCGGCCTCAGCGGCGACGGGCACCTGCCCCTCGACGACGTGCAGCGGCGCTTCTCCGACGGCGACGTCGACGCATGGGCGGCGCGGGTGGCGGCCATGGGAGGCGACGACACGACCCGCATCGGGACTGCCGTGCACTCGGTGCGCGCCGTGCCGCGGGACCAGCTCGGGCCGATGGCGGAGGCCACCCGCGGCCGCGTGGTGCACGCGCACGTCAGCGAGCAGCCCGGCGAGAACCTCGCCACGCAGGTCCACTACGGCGCGACCCCGACCGAGCTGCTGGCTGAGGCCGGGCTGCTCGGCGACCGCTTCACGGCGGTCCACGCCACGCACCTGACCGACGACGACGTCAAGGCGCTCGGAGCCGCCCGGGCCACGGCCTGCTTCTGCCCGACGACCGAGCGCGACCTCGCCGACGGCATCGGCCCCGCGCGGGCCCTCGCCGAGGCCGGGGCGCGCCTCTCCCTCGGCTCGGACCAGCACGCCGTCATCGACCCGTTCGAGGAGGCGCGGGGCCTGGAGATGCACGAGCGGCTGGCGAGCAACGAGCGCGGCAGGTTCGCCCCCGACGACCTGCTCGACGTCGCCACGGCCCGGGGCTACGACTGCCTCGGGTGGTCCGACGGCGGCCGGCTCGAGGTGGGGGTGCTCGCCGACCTCGTCGCCGTCCGGCTCGACACCGTGGGCACCGTGGGGTCCAAGGCCGGGCAGGTGCTCTACTCCGCCACCCGCGCCGACGTCGACACGGTCGTCGTCGCTGGTCGCACGGTCGTCGAGGACGGGCGGCACCGCCTCGGCGACGTCGCCACGTTGCTGGGCACGTCGCTCGCCGCCGTGCGGGACCACCGGTGAGCGGGCAGCGCGACGGGGGCCTGCACGCCGCCGAGGACGCACTGACTGGCCCGGGTTCGGCTCGCCGCGGCAGGCACGCCGCCGGCGCCGACGGTGCCGCGGCGGGCAGCACCCTGGTCACCGGGATCGGCGAGCTCGTCACCTGTGACGGCACGGGACCCGACGGGCTCGGCCTGCGCACGCACGCCGCCCTCGTGGTCGAGGACGGCCGGGTCGCCTGGGTCGGTGCCGCCGCGTCGGCGCCGGCAGCGGACCGGGTCGTCGACGTGGACGGCCGGGCCGTGCTGCCGGGGTTCGTCGACTCCCACGCCCACCTCGTCTTCGCCGGTGACCGCGGCGCCGAGTTCAGCGCACGGATGGCGGGGACCCGCTACGACGGCGGCGGCATCGGGGTGTCGGTCGCTGCGACCCGGTCCGCGAGCGACGACGAGCTGCGCCTGTTGCTGGCCGACCGGGTCGCCGAGATGCGGGCCCAGGGCACGACGACGGTCGAGGTGAAGAGCGGGTACGGCCTCACCGTGGAGGACGAGGCGCGAGCCCTGCGGCTGGCCGCCGAGTTCACGAGCGAGACGACGTTCCTCGGAGCGCACGTGGTGCCGCCCGAGTACGCCGCCGACCGCGCGGCATACCTCGACCTCGTCACGGGCCCCATGCTCGAGGCGGCCGCGCCGCACGCACGGTGGGTCGACGTCTTCTGCGAGCCGCACTCGGCGCACGCCTTCACCGCCGACGAGGCCCGTGCGGTGCTGGTCGCCGGTCGCGACGCCGGTCTCGGGCTGCGCGTGCACGGCAACCAGCTCGGCCCCGGGCCGGGCGTGCAGCTGGCCGTCGAGCTCGGCGCGGCCAGCGTCGACCACTGCACCCACCTGTCGGACACCGACGTCGACGCCCTCGCGGGGGCCTCGGAGACCACCGTGGCGACCCTGCTGCCGGGGGTGGAGTTCTCGACCCGGTCGCCGTACCCGGACGCGGCGGGGCTGCTGCGGGCCGGTGTGAGCATCGCGCTCGCGACCGACTGCAACCCCGGGACGTGCTACTCCAGCTCGATGCCGTTCGTGATCGCCCTGGCCGTCCGCGAGATGGGCCTGACGCCGGGCCAGGCGGTCCACGCCGCCACTGCGGGGTCAGCGAAGTCCTTGCGGCGCACGGACATCGGCCGCATCGCGGAGGGCGCGCGGGCCGACCTGGCCGTGCTCGACGCGCCGTCGCACGTGCACCTGTCGTACCGCGCCGGCGTGCCGATCGCGCGCACCCTCGAGCTGCGCTGACCGGCCGAGCCCCCGCCGCCGACTCGTGCCCCCGCGGCACCGGAATGGGGCGGCAAGCGACCCCGGGACGTGCGCGCCGGGCACGGAGTCCCGAACGGGGGTCTAGGCGTCCCCGTGCTGCATCGGCTTGGGCAGGTGGCCGGCGGACTTCTGGTAGTACTGCGCGGCCTTGCGGGTGGCCAGCGTCTTCGCGGCGCCGACGGCCAGGCCGGTGAGGGCGGCGAAGAGGACCGCGTCGCGGGCCGGGGTGCGCGGGTCGCGCGGGTCGAGGACCTCGTTGCGACCGGCCTTCTTCCACACGAGGGTGACCAGCTTGCTGGCGAGCACGCCCGCGAGGACCGCTCCGCCCGTGCCGAGGACCCGCCAGACCATGGTTCCCATCCCTTCCGCCTTCCACCGTTCGTGACCTGCGGTTTCCACCCTGCCACAGACGGTGGAGTATCGTCGGTCGGGCAACGACAGGGGAGCGCGCGAGCGCTGAGAGTGCGGGCGACCGCAGACCCTCACACCTGATCCGGTTAACACCGGCGTAGGGAGTCGAGTTCTCAGGCACCTGTCGGGCGGTCCCGCCCCGGTGCGGCCTCCCGGCAGAGGCCTCCCCCGAGGTATCCACCGATCCAACGGATTCCACGGGAGACGACAGATGAGCACCACCAACACCCCGGCCGGCGCCACGGCGACCGGCCCCACCGCTGCCCGTCGCGGCAGCATCCGCGCGACCGCGCCCCTCCTGGGCTGGCGCACGGTCGACCTGCTGACGATCGCGTTCCTCGGCGCGGCGTTCGGCATCGCCTACTGGGGCTGGGGCCTCGCCTACGAGGCGCCCGCCAAGCTCCTCGGCGGCGCGTTCCCGCCCCTCCAGGGCATCACCGGCGCCCCCTGGCTCATGGCCGGTGTCGTCGGCGGCCTCGTCGTGCGGCGTCCCGGCGCCGCGCTGCTCTGCGAGGTCGTGGCCGCACTCGTCTCGATGCTGCCGGGCACCCAGTGGGGCTTCGCCACCCTGATCTCGGGGATCCTCCAGGGCCTGGGCGCCGAGATCGCCTTCGCGCTCCTCGGGTATGCCGCGTTCGGCCTGGGCGCCGCCCTCCTGGCGGGTGCCCTGAGCGCCCCGCTGGAGGCCGTCTACGAGTGGTTCGTCTACTGGACCGACTGGGGCTGGGGCTACAAGATCGCCTACGGCCTCATCCTCACCGCCGCCGGCGCGGTCATCGCCGGCGGCCTCGGCTGGCTGATCACGCGCGGCCTGGCCTCGGCCGGGGCGCTCAACGCCTTCCCGCCGGGCCAGGAGGCCCGGGAGCACCGCGCTGTCTGACCGGACCGCCGTCGACCCCGGCAGCGGCCCCTCCCCGGGGC
>NZ_JBHUYG010000155.1:0-6318 GCF_042668795.1 Pedococcus sp. NPDC057267
CCGCAGGCCGGGGTCAGTCGCGGCTGGTGGGCCCGGGCAGGGCGAGCATCTGGTCGAGGGCCACGCGGGCCCAGTGCGCGACGTCGGGGTCGACCCGGATGGGGTTGACCACGCGGCCCTGGACCAGGGACTCCAGCGCCCAGACGAGGTGCGGCAGGTCGATCCGGTTCATCGTCGAGCAGTAGCAGACGTTCTTCTCCAGGAACGCGATCCGCTGCTCGGGGAACTGCTCGGCGAGCCGGCGCACGAGGTTGAGCTCGGTGCCGACCACCCACGACGTGCCGGCCGGTGCGGCCGCGATCGTCGCGATGATCTTCTCCGTCGAGCCGACCTCGTCGGCCGCCTCGACGACGTCATGGCGGCACTCGGGGTGGACGATGACCTTGACCCCGGGGATGTCGCGCCGGGCCTGCTCGACGGCCTCGAGGGTGAACCGGCCGTGCACCGAGCAGTGCCCGCGCCACAGGACCATGGTGGCCGCGTCGAGCTGCTCGCGGGTCAGGCCGCCGTTCGGCTTGTGGGGGTCCCAGACGACGCAGTCCTCGAGCGCGCCGCCGAGGTCGCGGACGTAGGTGTTGCGGCCGAGGTGCTGGTCGGGCAGGAACAGCACCTTGCCGCCCTCGCCGGCCTGCTCCAGCGCCCAGGACAGCGCCGTCCTCGCGTTCGAGGAGGTGCACACCGTGCCGCCGTGGCGCCCGGTGAAGGCCTTGATGGCGGCCGAGGAGTTCATGTAGGTGACCGGCACGGTGCGGTCGGCGACCCCGGCGGCGACGAGGTCCTCCCACGCGTCCTCGACCTGCTGGATCGCGGCCATGTCCGCCATGGAGCACCCGGCGGCCAGGTCCGGGAGGATCACCGTCTGCTCGTCGCTCGTCAGGATGTCGGCCGACTCGGCCATGAAGTGCACGCCGCAGAACACGATGTACGGCGCGTCCGGCCGCGCCGCGGCGTCCCTGGCCAGCTTGAACGAGTCGCCGGTGACGTCGGCGAACTCGATGACCTCGTCCCGCTGGTAGTGGTGGCCCAGCACGAAGACCCGGTCGCCGAGGGCCGCCTTCGCGGCACGCGCCCGCGCGACGAGGCCGGGGTCGGAGGGTGCCGGCAGGTCGCCGGGGCACTCGACCCCCCGTTCGGTGTGCAGGTCGGTCCCGTGGCCCAGGACCAGCAGGGGGAGCGGGGCGTTGCGCGGCGTCGCGGAGGTGGTGCTCACGCCCGCATCGTATGCCGCGGGGCGCAGCAGGGAGTCGGCCGCTCGGCCTCAGGGAACTCCCAGCCCGCACGCAGCAGGCTCGAAGGGCCGCACCTGAGCATGGACGCGTGCGACCACCCGAGGCCCGCGTCCTCCTCCTGCTCCGCGGTCGCCATGACGTCGTGTCGGGGAGGGCGGAGACATGTCGCTGACGGGAACCGCGCTGCCGGTCCTGCTCGGCGTGGTCGCCGTGGTCCTGTTCATCGTCCTCGCTGCCGGCCTCCCGGTCGTGCGTCGACGCTGGGTCGCGATAGCGACGCGAAGCGGTGGGATCGCGGCACTCAACCTCGTGGTGCTGACGTTCGTCGGGGTCCTCGCCAACGACCACTTCGGCTTCTACGTCAGCTGGAGCGACCTGCTGGGGGCGCGCTCACCCGTCACCATCACCCACCACGGGACGTCCGCCCGGGCTGCTGTGGCCAAGCACCTCAAGAGCCCGTTGGCACCGCCGCCGGCCCTCCTCCCCACGTTGCGCTCGACGGGGCGGCTCCAGACCTACGAGGTGACCGGCCCGCGCAGCGGGCTCACGGGCCAGGTCCTCGTCCTCCTACCCCAGGGCTACGACCCGCGATCCAACCACCGCTACCCGGTGATCGAGGCGCTGCACGGCATACCCGCAACACCGTCCGGGTGGCTCACCGGCCTGAACATCCAGGGCGCGCTCGACGCGGAGGTGGCGGCCCACCGGATCGCCCCGAGCATCGTGGTGATGCCCCAGAACAACTTCCCGCTGTCCCTCGACGGTGAGTGCGTGAACGGACCGCCTGGGACGCCGCAGATCGAGACCTGGTTGTCGAGCGACGTCCCGCGCTTCGTGACCTCGCACTTCCGGGTCGCGACCGACCGCGCGTCCTGGGCGGTCATGGGCTACTCGGAAGGGGGCTGGTGCGCCGCGATGGTGGGCATGCTCCACCCCGACGTGTTCGGCGGCGACATCGAGTTCAGCGGCACATTCCGGCCTGAGTTCACCTTCGCCTACGAGCCGTTCGGGAGGTTCACCCCGCTGCGGTACGACCTGGTCGCCCTCGCCCGGCACCACCCGCCGGCTCTGGCCATGTGGGTGCAGTCGAGCAAGCAGGATCGCTACTCCTACCCCCCGACCGCGGAGTTCCTCAAGGAGGTCCGGCCGCCGCTGTCGGTGACCACCGACCTGCTCAAGTCCGGTGGGCACCGGGTGCAGCTCTGGGAGTCGGAGATGCCGGGCGCCCTGCAGTGGCTCGGCGCAAACCTCCCGGGCTTCGCGGCGCGATGACCCTCCGGGGCCTCCGCGCCCGGGCCGGGTGCGGGAGGGCCGGGTAAGGGGGGACCGGGTCAGGGGGGACCGGGTAAGCGGGGACCGGGATCAGAGCAGGTGGATCTTGGGGCTGCTGCGCGCCACGCTGACGTGCTGGTCGCCGAAGCGCACGACGACCCGGTCGTCGTCCAGCTTGACCACTGACCCGAGGCCGTGGCGGTCGTGGGACACCCGGTCACCGACGGCGAAGGTGGGGTGCTCGACCGGCTTGGTGTCGCGGTTGAACGGGCTGTTCTGCAGGTGGGCGCGTTTGCTCGGGGGGCGAGTGGACATGCCTCCCAGTGTCCACCCATTCGAGGCGGCTCGCGTGCGCCACCCCCCTCCCGGTCGTGGCCCGGGCGTCCCGGCAGGTAGACTTGGTAGGTCGCCCGGACAGTTTCGCCACGGGCGCCTCGCGATCTCCCTCCTGTGTGCTGCGGCCCACTGTGGCCCGCCCGGCGGAACGCCTCTCTGACCTCTGGAGTACCCACCCGTGTCCGTTGACACCACCTTCGCGCGCCTCGGCGTGCCCAGCACGCTCGTCGACCTGCTCGCCGAGCGCGGCATCACCACCCCGACCCCGATCCAGGCCGCGACCCTCCCGGACTCGCTGGCCGGGCGCGACGTGCTCGGCCGCGGCCGCACCGGCTCCGGCAAGACGTACGCCTTCCTCCTGCCCCTGCTGACCCGGCTCGCCGCCAGCGGCACCGCCCGCCGCCCCGGCCGCCCGCGTGCGCTGGTCCTGGCCCCGACCCGTGAGCTGGTCCTCCAGATCGAGGCGGCGATGGCGCCGCTCGCAGCGGTCCTGGGCCTGCGCAGCCAGACCGTCTTCGGCGGTGTGGGGCAGAACCCGCAGGTCCGCGGCCTCCAGGCCGGCGTCGACGTCGTCCTGGCCTGCCCCGGCCGGCTGGAGGACCTCATCGGCCAGGGGCACGTGAGCCTCGACGCCGTCGAGGTCACCGTGCTGGACGAGGCCGACCACATGGCCGACCTCGGGTTCCTGCCCGCCGTGCGCCGGCTGCTGGACGCGACCCCCGCGGGTGGCCAGCGGCTGCTCTTCTCGGCCACCCTCGACAGCGGCGTCAACGTCCTGGTCAAGCGCTACCTCAGCTCGCCGGTCACGCACGAGGCCGACTCGGCCCAGTCGCCGGTCGCGCAGATGACGCACCACGTGTTCCACCTGCGCCCCGACGCCCACTTCCCGGTCCTGCTCGACCTCGCCGCGGCCCCGGGCCGGACGGTCGTGTTCACGCGCACCAAGCACCGGGCCAAGAAGCTGGCCCGCCAGCTCAACTCCTCGGGTGTCCCCGCCGTCGAGCTGCACGGCAACCTGGGCCAGAACGCCCGGACCCGCAACCTCGAGGCCTTCCACGACGGCAGCGCGACGACGCTGGTCGCGACCGACATCGCTGCTCGCGGCATCCACGTCGACGACGTGGGCCTGGTGATCCACGCCGACCCGCCCGTCGAGCACAAGGCCTACCTGCACCGCTCGGGCCGCACCGCGCGCGCCGGCTCCAGCGGCACCGTCGTCACCCTCATGACCGACGAGCAGGTCCGCGACGTGCGCGACCTCACCCGCAAGGCGGGCATCAACCCGACGACGACCCGCGTGCACCTCGGCCACCCGATCCTCAGCGAGGTGGCGCAGGGGGAGCGGACCTTCGCAGGCGCGTTCCAGGCCGCCCCGGCCACGAACGGCGGCGCGAGCGCAACGGCGGGCCAGGGTGCCGGCAACGGCCGCGGCGGGTCGGGTCGACGTCGCGGCCGCGGGACCAGCGGCGGCACGAGCACCCGCGCGACCAGCGGCGGCACGAGCACCCGCGGTACGAGCACCCGCGGCACGAGCGGCGGCCAGCGCCCGGGCAGCCCGGCGCAGTCCGGCGACGGACGCGGCCGTGACGCGGCCCGACGGGGCGACGGCGCCCAGGGTGCGGGCGGCTCGCGACGCCGGTCGGGCGGCGGGTCGAGCACCGCCTACTCCACCTCCACGCCGAGGTCCGGGGGAGCGGCGGCCTTCTCCTCCGGGAGCAGGGCCGGCACCCGACGCGGTCGCTGACGTCGGCGGCGTCGCGCGCCGGTAGCCTCGTCGCGTGCACGTCGTCATCGCCCCGGACTGCTTCACCGGCACGCTGACCGCCCAGCAGGCGGCCGAGGCCATCGCCCAGGGCTGGCGCGAGTCGGCGCCGCACGACCTGCTCACCCTCGTCCCGCTGTCCGACGGCGGCCCGGGCTTCATCGACGTGCTCGCCAGCGCCCGGCCGGAGGCCGAGACGGTCGTCGTCACGGTGGCCGACCCGCTCGGCCGCGAGGTCCCGGCGGCGGTGCTCCTGGTCGATGCCGGCGGCGCCCGCACGGCATACCTCGAGTCCGCGCAGGCGGCGGGCCTGCACCTGTTGGCCGCCGACGAGCGCAACCCGGCCGTCACGAGCACCTGGGGGGTCGGGCAGCTGCTCGACGCCGCGCTCGAGGCCGGTGCCACCCGCATCGTCGTCGGCCTCGGCGGCAGCGGCACCAACGACGGCGGGGCCGGCATGCTGGCGGCCCTCGGCGTCGGGGCTGCCGAGGAGCTCGCCCGGGGCGGCCTGGCGCTCGCCGACATCGGTGACGACGCCCTCGGCGGCCTCGACGCCGCGCGCGCCAGGTTCGCGGGGGTCGAGCTGGTGCTCGCGAGCGACGTCGAGTCACCGCTGCTCGGGCTCCAGGGCGCCTCCGCGGTGTTCGGCCCGCAGAAGGGGGCCTCGCCCGAGCTGGCACAGGCGCTCGAGAGGGCACTCGGCCGGTTCGTGGAGGTGGTCCGCCGCACCGTGCCCGAGCAGACCGACCTGCTCAGCGGCAAGCCGCGACGCCTCGACAAGGAGCCCGGCGCGGGCGCAGCCGGGGGGCTGGGCTACGGCCTGTACCTGCTCGGGGCCTCCCGCGTCAGCGGCGTGGCCGAGGTGCTGGGGGCAGTGGGCCTGCGCGACCTGCTCGCCGCCGCCGACCTCGTCGTCACGGGGGAGGGCAGCTTCGACTGGCAGAGCCTGCAGGGCAAGGTCGTGGCGGGCGTGGCCGGCCTCGCCCTCGAGACCGCGACCCCGAGCGTGGTCCTGGCGGGCCAGACCCTGGTCGGGCGTCGCGAGGCGATGACGCTGGGGCTGTCGGGGACGTATGCCGTGGCCGAGACGCCGGAGCAGGTCGAGGCCGCCATGGCCGACCCCGTGGGCACGCTCGCCCGCCGCGCCGCCCGCGTCGCGGCCACCTGGTCACCCCAGCGCTGAGGACGACGTACAGTGGAAGCGGTGCGGGAACAATCTGCACCGACCGTGGGTTGGCCCGAGTGGCCCACCTCCACCGACATGAAGGACGCATCACCATGAGTGTTCAGGACCAGACCGCTCCGGCCGCGACCGAGACGCCCGCCGAGGCCACGCACGGCGTGCTGCTCACCGACGTCGCCGCGGGCAAGGTCAAGTCCCTGCTCGAGCAGGAGGGTCGTGACGACCTGCGCCTGCGCGTGGGCGTGCAGCCCGGTGGCTGCTCCGGCCTCATCTACCAGCTCTACTTCGACGAGCGCACCCTCGACGGTGACCTGCTGCGCGACTTCGACGGTGTCGAGGTCGTCGTGGACCGGATGAGCGCGCCCTACCTCGACGGCGCGACGATCGACTTCGCCGACACCATCGAGAAGCAGGGGTTCACCATCGACAACCCCAACGCGGGCAGCTCCTGCGCCTGCGGCGACAGCTTCAGCTGACCCCGCCCGACCCGGCACCGCCGGGTCGGCTGTCGCGAAGGGCCCCGCACCAGCTGGTGC
>NZ_JBHUYG010000156.1:0-5839 GCF_042668795.1 Pedococcus sp. NPDC057267
GTTCCACGCGAACCGGCCGCCCCGCGTCCGTGTGGGGCACCTCACGCCGAGATCGAATGGCGCGTTCCCGCCCGGTGAACCGCGGGTGAACTTGCCTGTGCCGCCGTGACTTTCGCGCCACAGGCTGCGTTGCTCGATACATGGACATCACGCGCAGACACCTGATCGCGGGTGCAGGAGCCGCCCTCGGCGCATCCGCGCTGGGACTCCCCGAGGCCGCTGCGGCGGCCACCGCGACGACCACGTCGAGCACTGCGACCACAGCACTGCCCGACCCCGGTGCCAGCGGCATCGAGCACATCGTCGTCGTGATGATGGAGAACCGCTCCTTCGACCACTACCTCGGCTGGCTGCCTGGTGCGCGGGGCAGGCAGGCCGGGCTGACCTACGTCGACCGGTACGGCGTGCCGCACCAGACCCACCACCTCACCGACACCCAGGGGTGTGCGCACCCGGACCCGGACCACTCCTTCGAGGGTGGTCGGGTCGAGTACAACGACGGGAAGTGCGACGGCTGGCTCAAGGCCGGGGACAACGACGAGTTCGCGATCGGCTACTACACCGACGCCGACCTCGCCTTCTACGGCCGGGCCGCCCGCGACTGGACGGTGTGCGACAACTACTTCTCGGCCATCCTCGCCGAGACCTACCCGAACCGGTTCTACCAGCACGCCGCCCAGACCGACCGCATCCACAACTCGACGACCATCGCGACGATGCCGACGATCTGGGACCGGCTGGTGCAGGCCGGTGTGAGCGGCACGTACTACTTCTCCGACACCCCCTTCACCGCACTGTGGGGGAGCAGGTACCTCGACATCTCCAAGCCCTACGCGCAGTTCCTCGGCGACGCGAAGGCAGGGATCCTCCCGGCGGTGAGCTTCGTCGACCCGAAGTTCCTCGACGAGGGCACGGGCTCGAGCGCCGACGACCACCCGCACGCCGACATCCGAGCCGGCCAGTACTTCCTCGACCAGGTCTACGAGGCGGTGACGACCGGGCCCGGGTGGGAGAAGACCGTGCTGGTCGTGAACTACGACGAGTGGGGCGGCTTCTTCGACCACGTGCCGCCGACCACCGCACCCGACGCGCACCCGGAGTGGGGCATGCGGGGGTTCCGGGTGCCGTGCCTCGTGGTGTCGCCGCTCGCCCGGCGCGGGTACGTCGCCAAGGACGTCTACGACCACACCTCGGTCCTGAAGATGATCGAGTGGCGGCACGGACTGGCCCCGCTGACACCGCGGGACGCCGCAGCGCGCAACCTCGCCGAGGTCCTCGACTTCGCCAGCGTGCCGGACCTGCAGGCGCCGACGTATGCCGTGCCCCCGTTCGTCGGGACGCCCTGCCCGCCGGCGGGGTTCGCCGACTACGAGGACTGGCACGCCCTCGCCGACCTTGCCAAGGCCAACGGATGGAGCCTGTGATGACGCACCCCCTGCCCCGGCGCACCCCCGCCCGCGTCCGGACGACGCGCACTCGTGCCCGCACACCCTCGGCTGCCCGCACCCGCACGGCCGTCGCCGTGGCCGCGCTCGTCGCACTCGTGGCCGGCGTCGCCGCAGCGACTGTCGGCGCCTCCCCGGCCGGTGCAGCCACCAGTGCCGGCGCAGCCAGCGCCACCGGCGCGGCCACCGCTACCGGCACCGCATCGGCGTCCTACCTACCGCCTGCCAGGCACGTCTTCGTCATCAACCTCGAGAACAAGGGCTACGACGAGACGTGGGGCCCCGGATCGGCCGCGCCCTACCTCTCGCAGACCCTGAGGGCGAAAGGGAACCTGCTGGCCCAGTACTACGGCACCGCCCACAACAGCCTGCCGAACTACGTCGCCCAGGTCACCGGCCAGGGCCCCAACGCCCAGACGCAGGCCGACTGCCAGGTCTACAGCGACTTCGTGGGGGCCGGGACCGTCCCGCCGGGACAGGCGGTCGGCGACGGCTGCGTCTACCCCGCCTCGGTGCCGTCCCTGCCGCAGCAGCTCGACCGGGCCGGGCTCACCTGGCGCGGCTACATGGAGGACATGGGCACGCCCTGCCGCCACCCGGCCCTGGACAGCGCCGACGACACCCAGAAGGCGCGCGTCGGGGACCAGTACGCGGCCAGGCACAACCCGTTCGTCTACCTCCACTCGGTCGTCGACGACCCGGCATACTGCGCCTCCCACGACGTCGACCTCAACCAGCTGTCCACCGACCTGGCCTCGACCTCGACGACACGCAACCTCACGTACATCACGCCGAACCTCTGCCACGACGGGCACGACTCCCCGTGCGTCGACGGCGAGCCCGGTGGCCTGGCGTCGGCCGACGCGTGGCTCCGCCAGACGGTGCCGACCATCCTCGGGTCACCGGCGTACAAGCAGGACGGCGTGCTGGTCATCACGTTCGACGAGTCGGACGGTCCGCAGAGCGACGCGACCGCCTGCTGCGGCGAGGGCCCCGGCCCGAACGCGCCGCTGCCGGGCATCACCGGGATGGGTGGCGGGCGCGTGGGTGCCCTCGTGCTCTCGCCGTTCGTGAAGCCCGGGAGCGTGAGCAGCACGCCGTACAACCACTACTCCCTGCTGGCCAGCATCGAGGACCTCTTCGGGCAGGACCACCTCGGGTATGCCGGCCAGGCGGGCCTCAACCGGTTCGGGCTCGACGTCTACAACGGCTGACGACCGGCAGACCTGGACACCGCCGACGGGGTGGCCGGTTCGGGGTGGCCGGTTCGGGGTGGCCGGTCCGGGGTGGCCGGTCCGGACAGGGACCGGCCGCCCCGCGGCATCCCGGGCCCGAGGTGGCCCGGCGGGGGATTGCCCCCACCGGGCCATTGCCAAGGACCCCGTCCGCGCGGTCGACTGTGGGGGTGGGTGCTGCCCACCCGGGGCGGTGCCGCTGCACACGGAGGTACCCATGAGCACTGAGGTCGACGCGCTGCCCGACGACACCGAGGCCGGCGAGCCGGAGGCGGGCGTGCACGCCACCGCCACGATGGCCGCCGGTCCCGCGAAGGTGTGGGAGCACCTCATCAGCCCCGCCGGCACCGAGGCGCTCCTCGGCGACGGTGCCCGTCTCGGCAGCAAGGGGGAGCCGTGGCACGCCGCCGACGGCACCCACGGGGTCGTCCGCAGCTACCACCCGCTCGAGCAGGTCCGGGTCTCCTGGCACCCGGACGAGGACGGGCCGCTCAGCATGCTCGACGTGCAGCTGCGCCCCGACGGGGACGGCACGCGCGTCGACCTCTACCACGAGGGCCGCGGCATCGCCGGGGACCCGCGCGGCGACCAGCAGCACTGGGTCGACGCCCTCGGCCGGCTCGCCGACGGCATGACCGGCTGACCGGCTGGCGGGCACCACGCACCGGCGGGCTCCCGCACTGGACCGCTGCCCTGCCGTCACGCCGGGAACGGCTGCCCTGCCCTCGAGCAGGGAGGACGCGGCGACGCCTCGTCAGTGGCTGCGGGGAACCAGCGACGGGCGGGGGAGCCGCACCGACACCGACGTGAGCCCGAGCCGCAGCGACGCCGCCCGGGCCAGGTGCCGGCACACCAGCACCGTGACCACCGCGGGCACCGCACCCGAGGCGAGCAGCGCTGCCCGCGGGCCGTACGCCTCGGCCAGCCACCCGACGACCGGTCCACCGACCGCGCCGCTGCCGATGAACACCAGCATGTACACGCCGACGACCCGGCCCCGCAGGTGGTCGGTCGCCGCGAGCTGCACGAGCGACTGGGCGGAGGTGAGGAAGCCGAGGTTGGCGGCGCCGACGGCCACGAGCAGCACCGCGAACAGCAGCTGGCCCGGGGCCAGGGCCGCGACGAGCAGGGCCGTCGCGAGAGCCGTCCCCGCCTTGCCGATGGTCCGCAGCCGCAGCGGCCGGGTGCGCCGCGCGGTGGTCAGGGCACCGCCGAGCGCGCCCAGCGCCACCACACCGTTGAGCAGCCCCAGCCCCGAGGCGCCGGAGTGGAACTCGTCCTTGGCGAACGCCGCGAGCGTCACGGGCAGGCTGATGGTGAAGAACCCGAACGCGCCCACCATCACGACGGGCCACAGCACGGTCGGCGTCGACACGGCATACCGCAGGCCGTCGCGGACCCCTGGCCGTCCGGCTCCCTCGGCAGTGGCAGCGAGGTGCCGCGCCCGGGTGTCGGCACGCGTCGGGGTGCCGCGCATGAGGAGCAGTGCCGTGAGCGGCGCGGTGAACGTCGCGGCGTTGACCGCGAACGCCCAGCCCGCGCCGACGGTGCCCATGAGGACACCACCGATGACCGGGCCCGCCATGGCGCCGATCTGGAACGTGGAGGAGACGAGGCTGATCGCGTTGGGCAGCTGCGACCCGGGGACGACCTCGGAGACGAACGACTGCCGGGTCGGGTTGTCGACGGCGGCGACGACGCCGAGGACGCCGGCAAGGACGAAGACGTGCCAGACCTGGACACGCCCGCTCAGGGCGAGGACGGCGAGGATGGCCGCGGTCGCAGCCATCGACAGCTGGGTGATGAGCAGGATCAGCCGCTTGGGCAGCCGGTCGGCCAGGAGTCCGGCGTGCAGGCCGAACACCAGGGTGGGCACGAACTGGCACGCGGTGGTGATCCCGACCGCTGTCGGGCTGTTGGTGAGGGTCAGCACGAGCCAGTCCTGCGCGATGCGCTGGATCCACCCGCCGGTGCCCGAGACGAGCAGCCCGGAGAGCAGGAGCCGGAAGTTCCGGTTGGCGAGGGAGGGGAAGGTCCGCGAGAAGTGTTGCGGGAGAAGAGGTCTGGAGATTCGGACAGAGGCGGCGTCGGTGGAGCTCAAGGGGTCGTCCTGGCGAGTGGCGTCGGGTGGTGGAGTCGTACGGTGGACAGCAACAGGGTCCAGTGTCCTCCCCGTCGGCAGCGGAAGCGCTATCGTTTCCGGGAATCAGTTCTATAAGTGACATTGCGTTTCGTGATGACCGTCCAGGAAGAGCCACCGTGTACGACCCCGAGCTGCTGAGGACTTTCCTCGCCGTCGTCCAGTCGCTGAGCTTCACGCGGGCCGCCCAGTCGCTGGGCCTCAGCCAGCCCACTGTCAGCCAGCACGTGCGCCGGCTCGAGGAGGCGGCCGGACGGCCGCTGCTGGTGCGCGACACCCGCAGCGTCGCGCTGACCTCCGACGGCGAGGCGATGGCGGGGTTCGCGCGCGAGATCCTCGCCGTGCAGGACCGCGCCGTCGGCTACTTCACCGGGTCGCACCTGCAGGGCCGGCTGCGCTTCGGCGTCACCGACGACCTGGCGCTGACACCGCTGCCGCGGATCCTGCGCGACTTCCGGCACCTCTACCCGCGGATCGACCTCGAGCTGACCGTGCTGCAGAACGACGGCCTCATCCGCAGGATCGAGTCGGGCCACCTCGACGTCGCGTTCGTCAAGCGCAGCCCTGGCCAGCAGCCGGCCGTCCGGGGGCAGCTCGTCCGGCGCGACCAGCTCGTCTGGTGCGGCATCGACGGCACCCGCATCGACCCGGACCAGCCGGTGCCGCTCGTCGTCTACCAGGCGCCCAGCCTCAGCCGCGCGCTCAGCGTGCAGGCGCTGGAGAAGGTCGGCCGCCGCAGCCGGATCACGTGCACCGTCCGGGGCGTCAACGGCGTGCTCGCCGCCGTCCGGGCGGGCCTGGGCATCGCCGTCCTCGCCCGCACGCTCATGCCCTCCGACCTCGTCGAGCTGCCCGCGTCCCTCGGCCTGCCGAAGCTGCCGCAGCTCGACCTCGTCCTGCTCACCCGCAAGCAGGCGCCCGCGGAGGCGGCCAAGGCGCTCACGTCCGCGATCCTGGCCAGCGGCGCCCCGCTGACCCCGGTCGCCGGCAGCTGAGGCAGCCCCGGGGGTGCGCCGGAC
>NZ_JBHUYG010000157.1:0-5789 GCF_042668795.1 Pedococcus sp. NPDC057267
GGCCCTAGGTCGGCCGACAGGCCCTAGGTCCCTGTGCCGTCGGCCGGGCGCCCGGCACCCTTCGGACATGGGCACACCGCACGGCGAGCAGGTCCCCGTCCTCGCAGAGCCGATCCCCGTCCTCGCGCTCGAGCGCCACCTCGAGGGGTGGGTCCGGCTCGAGCTGATCACGTCGCGTCAGGCCAGCCGGATCCTCGCGCACGAGTTCGGCCGCGACCACCCGGCCGGGTCCGGCCACCAGTTGCGCGCCTCGTAGCCCGGGCGCCTCGGGAGCCCGGCGCCTCGGAGCCCGGCGCCTCGGAGCCCGGCGCCTCGGAGCCCGGCGCCTCGTAGCCAGCCCGAGACCCGCCCTGCTCCCCCGGCCCGCCCCGCTGCCCCGGGGCCCGGTCACCACGTGCGGGGGGCGACGACCCGGGCGACGACGTACGACGCGAGCGCCACGACGCCGACGACCAGCCAGGGGCCGGGCCCCAGGTCGCGGGTCTCGAGCAGCTCGCGCAGCGGCGGCACGAGGACCGACGCCGCCAGCAGGGCCGCCGCAGCGACCAGGCCGGCCGCCAGGGTCCCGAGCTCGTCGCGCCACCGGGCCACCCAGCCGTCCCGCGTCCGCCCGGCCCGCGCCGCCCACGCGACGGCCAGCTGCCCCGAACCCACGCACAGCAGCGCGACGGACCGGGCCTCCTCGCCGCCGACCACCAGGGACGCCGCGAGGCTCGCCAGCCCCAGCCAGGTCGCGAGCAGCACCACCCGCCACCACAGCCCGGCCCCGAGGACCGCCTGCCCGGGCGGTCGGGGAGGCCGGTCCATCGTCCCCGGCTCGACCGGCTGGGTGCCGAGCCCCGCCCCTGCGAAGGAGTGGGTCAGCAGGTTGACCCACAGGATCTGGGCCGGCAGCAGCGGGACGGGCACTCCGGCGAGCGGGCCGGCGAGCATGAGGACGAGCTCCGAACCGCCCCCCGACAGCCCGTAGAGCAGGAACCGCCGGATGTTGGTGAAGACCCGACGCCCCTCACGGACGGCGGTCACCACGGTCTCGAGGTGGTCGTCGGTGAGGACGAGGTCGGCGGCCTGCCGCGCGACATCGGTCCCGCGGCCGCCCATCGCGACGCCGATGTCCGCGCGTCGCAGGGCGGGTGCGTCGTTGACCCCGTCACCGGTCATCGCCACCACCTCGCCGGCGGACTGCCACAGCTCCACGAGGGTGCTCTTGTCCTCCGGCCGCGCCCGCGCCACGACGGAGGCCCCGGCGTCCGCCTGCTGCACCGGCCGGCCGTCCATGGCGACCACGTCACCAGTGGCGGTCGGCTCCCGGAGGCCCACCTCGGTCGCGACGGCGGTGGCGGTCCCGGGGTGGTCCCCGGTCACCAGCACGAGGCGTATGCCGGCGGCGCGGCACTGCTCGACGGTGCGCCGGGACGCGTCGCGGACCCGGTCGGCGAGGGCGAGCAGGCCGGCCACCGCGGGCGGGCCGCCGTCCACGGAGACGGTCACCGCCAGGACCCGGCTGCCGGCCGCGGCCCACTCCCCGGCGACGGCCAGCGCCTCGGCCCGCTCGCCGTCGCCGGTCACGGGCGCCACCTCGCCGTCGTCGTCCGCGACCGGCGTCGTCGCGGCTCCGGGTCCGGCTGCCGGTCCCGCTGCGGGTCCGAGAAGCACCTCGGGGGCCCCCTTGCGGACCGTGAGCTCGCGGCCGTCGGGACCGCGGTGGTGCGTCGTCATGTGCTTGCGGGTGCTGTCGAAGGGTGTCTCCCCCACCCTGACCCAGCCCTCACCCGGGGTGGTCGGGCGTCCCTGCTCACCGGCCCACGTGAGCAGCGCCGCGTCGACGGGGTTGCCGACCGGGGTGCCCGTCGCGGGGTCGAGCGAGGCGTCGTTGCACAGCACGGCGAGGTCGGCCAGGTGCCCCATCGTCCCCGACGCCGGGACCCAACCGTGCGTGAGGCTGAGCCGCCCGTGGGTGAGCGTGCCCGTCTTGTCGGTGGCGAGGAGAGTCACGGCGCCGAGCGTCTCCACGGCGTCGAGCGACCGGGCCACCGCCTGGTGCCGGGCCATCCGCCGGGCCGCGAGGGCGAGGGTGACGGTGACGACCAGCGGCAGCGACTCCGGGACCGCCGCGACGACGAGGGCGACCGCGGCGAGGACGACCAGCCGCACCGGCTGCCCCGCCACCACCCCCACGACGAGGTAGACGGCACTCAGCACCACGGCGACCACGGCCAGCTGGCGGGACAGGCCGGCCATCCGCCGTTGCAGCGGTGACGCCTGCGCCGGTCCCGTGGCGAGCGCCGCGATCCGGCCCACCGTGCTGCGCGGCCCGGTCGCGACCACGCGTGCGGTGCCGCGGCCGTGGACCACCACGGTCCCCGAACGCAGCATGGCCGCCTCCGGTGGCGTACCCGGCTCCTCCACCGGCCCGGGGTCCGCGGCCGGTTGCCTGCCGACGTCGAGCGACTCGCCGGTGACGACGGACTCGTCGACCCGCAGCCCGACGCCCTCGACCAGGACGGCGTCGGCCGGCACGAGGTCGCCGGCCCGCAGCCGGACCAGGTCACCGGGGACCAGCTCGGCGGCAGGCACGACCCGCTCGGTGCCGGAGCGCACCACCGACGCGTGGACGGGGACCAGCGAGCGCAGCGCCTCGACGTCCGCCGCGGCCCGCAGCTGCTCGCGGATGCCGATGGCGCTGTTGACAATGACGACCAGGACGATCACGAGGGTGTCGGTGACGTCCCGGCTCAGGGTCGTGAGCACCATCGCCGCGAGCAGGACGAGGACGAGCGGCTCGCGCAGCGACGTCAGCGCCAGCCGCCCCACCGACGGGCGCCGCGGCGGGGGCAGGGCGTTGGGACCGACGCGGCCGAGCCGGCTGGTCGCCTCGGCCTCGTCCAGGCCGCGGGACAGCGGGTGGGGCGCCACCCCGGCGCCCCACCCTGACCCGCCCACGGCTGGCTGCTGCACCGTCGGCCGTCAGTCCGTCGTCTTCTCGGCGCGCTGCACCGGGATCGACACGGGCTTGTGGTCGGGGTGGTGCGTCGGCACCCGTACCTCGAGCACGCCGTCCACGTAGGTCGCGGTGACCTCGCGCGGGTCGACGTCCTTGGGCAGCCGGATGCTGCGCGTGAAGGCGCCGTAGTGGAACTCGTGGTGGCTCTTGTCCTTCTGCTCCTCGCGGCGCTCACCGCGGATGGTGAGGACGTCCTCGTCGATGGCCAGCGTCACGTCCTTGTCGGGGTCGATTCCCGGCATCTCGGCGCGCAGCACGTACGTGTCGTCCTCCGTGTAGTCCTCCACCCGGACATAGGGCGCCAGCCCCAGACCCCGCACCCCTGCCGGGGAGCCCTGGTCCAGCCAGTCCAGCAGCTCGGACATCATCGAGCCGGTCGAACGGCGGGCAACTGTTGTCATGGCGGTTCTTCCTTCCCGGCACGCGGGTCGTGCCGTCCCCTCCACCGTCGTCGGGCCCCCCGGGGCGCGGGCAGGGGCCAAGGTCCCCACCGGGGGCTCAGGCCACCGGCACCTGCGCCAGGTGGATGTCCATGACGTTGTTCAGCAGGTGCACCGCCTCGTCGTGCGGCCGCTGGAAGGAGTTGCGGCCCATGATGGTCCCGAAACCGCCACCCATGGCGGTCTGCCGGTTCTCCTCGAGGACGGCCGCCGTCTCCTTGGCGGCCCCGCCGGAGAAGATGACGATGCGGTGGCCGTCGAACGCGGACTGCACGACGTGCCGCACCCGGTCCGCGAGCGTGCCGAGCGGGACGCCGGCCTTCTCCAGCGCAGCCCGCGCGGCCTCGGACTCGATGTGCTCGGTCGGCGGCTTGACCTTGACGACGTGGGCGCCGAGCTGGCAGGCGAGGTGCGCGGCGTACGCCACGACGTCCACCGCGGTGCGGCCCTCCTGCGACACCCCGCTGCCGCGGGGGTAGGACCAGACGACGAGCGGCAGCCCGGCTGCCTCGGCGTCCCGCGCGAGGGTGCGCAGCTGCTGGTACATCTCGTTGCGGTGGGCCGAGCCCGGGTAGATGGTGAAGCCGACCGCCGCACACCGCAGGGCCAGTGCCTCCTCGACTCCGGCGACGACGGCGGGCTCGGGGTCGTCGCCCACGAAGAGCCCGTCGGCGTTGTTGCACTTGAGGATCAGGGGCAGGTCCTCGGCATACTCCGGCGCGACCACGCGCGCGGCACCCAGGGGAAGGGCGTGGGCGCTGCACCCGGCGTCGAGGGCGAGCCGCGCGTGGTAGCGCGGGTCGTAGCCGGCCGGGTTCGGCGCGAAGCTGCGGCCGGGGCCGTGCTCGAAGCCCTGGTCGACCGGCAGGACGACGAGCTTGCCCGAGCCGCCCGTGCGGCCCTGCATGAGGATGCGACGCAGGTGGGCGAGGGTGGCGGGGTCGTCCGCCGGGTACCACGACAGGATCTCGTCGACACGGTGGGACATGGCTGGAACTCCTCTGGTCAGGCGGCGACGTCGATGTAGATGTGGCCGGGCAGCTCGCCCACGCGGTAGCCCACGACGTCGTCGAGCCCCAGCGCGATGGTCAGCACGCCCTCGAAGTCGCCGGCCACGACGTACCCCTTGAGCATCGGGAAGCCCAGGTCGTGCCGGCCGGTGACGGCGTGCTCGCCCTCGTCGTCGTGGCCCTGGGCGGGCCGCAGGACGACCTGCAGGTAGCGCCGGCCCGGCATGGCCACGAGCTTGCCGGAGCCGTCCGCGACGACCTCGGGGACGTACCGGATGTCGTAGCCCGGCAGGGGCCCCTCGACGTCGAACACGATCCGGTCGAAGCCCTCGGAGCTGTGCGCCGCCGCGCGGATCCCCACGACCCGCGGCACGGGCGGCACGGCCAGGTCACGGGTGACGACGGTCGGGCCGGAGGTCCAGCCCCTGCCGGGGGCGGTCCGCCGCGCCGGGGTCGTCGAGGAGCTCGAGGAGCTCGGGGAGGCGGGTGACGACGTGCTCGACGAGGGGGTCGGGGACGACGAGGACGACGTGCTGCTCGAGGGGCTGGACGCGGTCGTCGAGGTCGAGGTGGAGGCCGGAGAGGTCGTGCTGGTCCCCCCACCGCCCGTGGATCCGCCGCACCCCGTCAGCGCCCCGGCGACCAGCACGACCGAGGCCACGACGCACCGTCCCCGTCTCCCGGTCATGGCCCACTCCCTCCTGCCTGCCGTCGCAGCATGCGGCAGGTGGGACTCGCCCGGGCAGGGCCGTTGGTCCCCACCTGGGTCCCGTTGGCCCCACCCGGGTCCGACGAGGGGGTGCGCCGCGGGGGACCTTGGCCCCTGTGGGTGCCGGGGGGGACGGACGAGGCTCGAGGTGTCCGGGATCGGAAGATCCGTCCACGCCTCGAGGACCGGAGGACTGCCATGTCCGACATCGAGAGGGCCCGTGCACGCAAGGAGGCGGCCGACGACGTCGCGTCGCGGCCACCCACGGAGGGCGAGTCGAGGCTCCAGGCCGCGCTGCGGCGCTACCTCGGGACCTCGTTGGCGGCGCTGCGGTCCCGTGACCGCCGCGGCCCCGACGACAAGCGCTGACCCGGACGGCGCTCGACGTGCCACGCGTCCGGGACCTGCTCCTGCGGTTCCGCCCTACCGGGGCGCCGGGCCCGGCGGGGCCCTCCGGCGTGCCCGTCGACCGCACCGGGGAGCTGGCGGCCGAGCTCGCGCCCGTCCTGGCGGCGCTCGCGCCCACGGAGGAGGAGTGCACGGCCGTCGTCGAGGAGGGCCGACGGGATGCCGCGGCCAGACGCGCCCGGGACAGGGGCCGGCGCGCCGGCGGACCACTCTCATAT
>NZ_JBHUYG010000158.1:0-5722 GCF_042668795.1 Pedococcus sp. NPDC057267
CCCATCGGGTCCGGCGCCGTCGTCAATTCCGGCCTCGCCGGGCAGAAGCCTCAGCGGGCTGGCAGGCGGCGGGTGCCCCGGTGTCAGTCGCTGCCCCAGTGCGGGGGGCGCTGCTCCTCGAGCCAGCGGTCGTGGGCGGACCGGTCGGTGTACTCGCCCCAGCCGGCGTCGGTGTCGTCCTTGGTCTGCTCCGGCGGACGGCGCTTGCGCCCCCGCACCCGGCGGGTCCGCGCGCCCGCGTCCGGGGTCGGCACGAACTCCGGCTCGCGCTCGGGCTCCTGCGTGTCCTCCACGGACCCATCCTGCTCCGGCACCGCGCCGGCACGCGTGCCGGGGTCGATCGTGTGCCGCCCGGCAGCGGCCGCCCGGGGCTCGCCGTCCGACCCGCTCGCCGGCGCCTCGCCGCCCGAACGGTTCGCCTGGGCGGCGGCACCCGCCTGCTGCGCCTCCGCCTCTGCGCGCACGGCGACCGCCTGCTGGACGGCGGCGTGCACGCGGGCCACGTCGCGCGCGGGGTCGCGGAAGATGTCCGTCGACCAGACCCGCACGTGCATCCAGCCCAGTCGCCCGAGCTGCTCGGCCCGCAGGCGGTCACGGTCACGGGTGCTGGGTATCGCGGCATACCCCGGGCCGTCGGTCTCCACGGCGACCAGGACGGTGCCCGGGCGGTCGGGGTGCTCGACGGCGAGGTCGATCGGCTGACCGGCGACTCCGTAGCGCTCGCGCACCGCGAGCCCGCTGGCCCGCAGCCGCTGGGCGAACTCCGCGACGACCGTGTCGGCACGACCGTCGCCCGCGCCCACGCCGGTCGCCACGGCCCCCGCGCCGTTCCCGGCGGGGGTGGCCGCCGCGGCAGCGTCTGCGGCGGACCCGGGGAGGGAGCCGTCGGCGGCATACGCGAGGAAGTCGCGCAGCATCATGGCGCCGCGTGCCTTGAGCCGAGCCGGGTCGAGGTCCCCCGCGACGAGCGAGGAGACCACGGTCATCCGGCGGCGGGAGCGGGTGATGGCGACGTTGAGGCGGCGCTCGCCGCCCTCGAGGTTGAGCGGGCCGAACCGGTGCAGCACCCGGCCGTGCGGGGTCTTCCCGTAGCCGACGGCGAGGATGATCGCGTCACGCTCGTCACCTTGGACACGCTCGAGGTTCTTGACGAAGAACCGCTCCGGGCGGTCTTCGTCGAAGAAGTCGCCGACCCCTGCGGCCGCGTCGCCGGCGAGCGCCCGCCGCAGTGCGTCGTCGATGCGGGCGGCGTGCTTGATGCCGAGGGCGATGACGCCGAGGGACTCCCAGGGGCGGGTGCGGGCGTGCTCGAGGACGAGCTCGACCACCCGGTCCACCTCGGCCTCGGTCGACTCGATCGCCTCCTCGCCGGGCGTGACGACACCGGCCCCGTCGACGGCCTCGAGCCGGACGACCGGGTCGGTGCCGGTGCCGGGGAAGGTGACGAGCGACCCGTCGTACATCTCGCGGTTGGCGAAGGCGATGAGCCGCTCGTCGAGCGACCGGTAGTGCCACGCCAGCCGGCGCGTCGGCAGGGCTGCCGTGAGCACGTCGAGCACCGACTCGAAGCCCTCGGTCAGCGTCTCGGTCTCGGGCGAGCTCGCGGCCTCCTCGTCGACGGCGGAGGTGAAGAACGAGGTCGGCGGCAGCTGGCGCTCGTCGCCGGCCACGACGACCTGGTGTGCCCGGGAGATCGCCGAGACCGCCTGGGCGGGCGGGATCTGCGAGGCCTCGTCGAAGATGACCACGTCGAACCAGCGCCCGGGTGGCAGCACCGAGGCGACGACCAGCGGCGACATGGCCCAGGCCGGCTTGACCGCGGTGAGCGTCTCGCCGGCGCGGGGCAGCAGGTCGCGCAGCGGCCGGTGGCGACGGGACTTGCCCGCCTCGGCCCGGACCAGCGACTCCTGCTCAGGGTGGTCGGCCAGCACCTCGCGCAGCCGGCGGCCGGCGCCGGCCTTGACCCGCTCGGCGCTGGCGCGCAGGTGGGCGTGGTCGGCGGCGACGTACTCACGGGCGACCCGCTGCAGCTGGGCGCCGTCGTGGGCGCCGTACCGCGGGTCGCGCACGGTGAGGTCCTCCGAGAGCGAGGTCCACCAGACGAAGTCGAGCTCGGCGGCCACGTCGTCGGCCTCGACCCCGCGCGCGGCGAGGTCGTCGACGAGCGGCCCCATGCCCGCGGCCCGCAGGGCGTCGAGCGCCCCGAGGACCTGCGGGACGACGGCGAGCCGCTCCGGTGCCGCGGCGAGCGCGGTCAGCCGCTCGCGCAGCACCGGCAGGTCGGTGTCGAGGAGGTCGCCCCCGCCCGCGGTCGTGGCCAGGCGCTCGCCGAGCCACGTGAGGTCGGCGGCCACGGCGGCATACGCGGCTCGCGCACGGTCGAGGTCGATCGGGATCTCGGGGCGCCCACCCGCGCCGGCCATCTGCTGCCACGCGGTCCGCTGGACCTGGGCGTCGGCGATCGCGGCATGGAGGTCGGAGGGCGGCGGGCCGGGCCGCAGGAGTGCTCGGGCCTGCCGGCGCAGCCGCCAGCGCGACCAGGCGCCGAGGTCGACGTCGTGGTCGCGGCGGTACTGCGCGGACCCGGTCGCTGCGACCAGCTCGCCCAGCGGGATGTCGAAGACCTCGGGCCGGAAGACCTCGAGCGTGTCGCGGACCCGGCCGACGGACTCGAGCACCGCGCCCCAGTCCCGGGCCCGCTGCGCCTGCGGCAGGCTGACCTCGGCGAAGACCTCCTGCATGGTCCGCTCGAGCTCGTCGAGCCCGCCCTCGCTGAGCCGGCTGGTGATGTCGCGGGCCCGGACGGCGTCCTCCTGGGTCTCGACGCGCGCGCCGAACCAGGGGTCGTCGCCCTCGCGGGTCGACCACGCGCCGAGCGAAGCAGCCTCGGTGAGCTGCCGGCCGAGCTCGTCGACCCGCTGGCGCGAGAGCCCGGCGAGCTGGTCGCCACGCACGCGCACCCGCGAGGTCGGCGGATGCTCACGACCCGTGAGCCCCGTGATGGCCTGCTGCGCCTGGTACACCGAGACGCCCCACGGCTGGCGGACCTCGTGCAGGGCGGCCGCGTGCTCGACGAGGCGGGTGCGCCGGTCGACGAGCGCGCGCTCGAGCTCGGCGGTGTCGGGGTCGCGCGTCTGGGTGGAGCGCTCGAGCGCGTCACCGAGCTCGCGGGCCAGCCGGCGCTTGTTGACCGCGCCGTCGTAGGCGTCGAGGACGAGGTCGGACAGGCCGACGCCCTCGAGCCGCGAGAGCACGGCGTCGATGGCGGCGCGCTTCTCGGCGACGAACAGCACCCGCTTGCCCTCACCGGCGAGCGAGGCGATGAGGTTGGCGATCGTCTGGGACTTGCCGGTGCCGGGCGGGCCCTTGATGACGAGGTGCGCGCCGGAACGCACGGCGTCGATCGCGGCCTGCTGGGTGGAGTCCGCGTCGAGGATGAGCAGCTCGTGCGAGGGGTCGGCGTCGGCCGGCGAGTCGGGGACGGCCGTGCGGACGGTACGCAGCGCTCCCGGGTCGCCGGCGAGCGCCGCCACGACGTCGTGGTCGGCCAGGGCCGGGCCCTGCGCGGCCAGGTCGGCGACCATCGGCAGCTTCGCGTAGGAGAAGGTGCCGACGACCAGCCGCGGGGTGATCGAGAACTCGGGAACCGAGGCGCACAGGCGCCCCAGCTCCTCGTAGACGGGGTAGGGGTCGAAGGCGTCGCCGGCCGTGGCCAGGTCCTCCAGCGCCCCGCTGTCGAGCTCGATCCCCTGTTCGGAGCGCAGGTAGTGCTCGAGCACCGGGTTGAGCTCGACGTCCTGGCCGAGGTCGATGGTGAAGTCCTCCCGGGCCGCGCCGGTCGGCTTGAGCACGCACGAACGCAGCAGGACAGGGGCGGCCGGGGCCCGGTTGGCGCCTCGCACGGTCCACGACGCCATGCCGATGGCGATGAACCCGGCCGCGATGCCGCGCTCCTCCGCGAGCTCGAGGGTCTTGGCCCGGATGGTCCGCGCCCGGCGGCGCGCCTCGTCGAGGGCGACCGGCTCGCGGACGAGGTCGGAGAGCCGGGTCGGGCGGCCGGCGAGCAGCATGGCCAGCCCGCCGGGGTGGGCCGTGGTGAGGTCCAGGGTGCCGCTGGGCAGGTCGCGGTACCAGAGCAGGGTGTTGCGGCCACCGAGGTCGACGAGGTGGCGCTGCCACGTCCGGACCGCCGCCGCGACCCGCTCCCCGCGGGGGTCGGCATCGCGGCGTTCGGGGCCCTGCTGCTCGGTGGGATCGCTCACCGTTGCAGGCTAACCAACCTCGCCGTCCACTTCGCCGGGCAACGCGGGCGGGGCCGCGACCCGGTTCAGATCGGTCGGTCGCAGGAGCAGGGCGGCCAGGCCGACGACCCCGGCGAGGCACGCCGCGAGGGTGCCGAGCACGGCATACCCGAGCTGTCCGACCACGACGCCGGCGAGCGCTCCCCCACCGCCGGCGGCCAGCCCCATGGCGAGGTCGGAGGCGCCCTGGGCGCCCGCGCGCTCGCTCAGCGGCACCGCGCGGACCACCAGGGTCGACCCGCTGACCAGCGTGAACGACCACCCGAGCCCCAGCAGGAACAGGCCGACCGCGAGTCCCGGCGACCAGCCGGTCGGCGCCTGCGCGGCGAGCACGCCGGCGGCGACGAGGATGACCGCGCCGGCGAGCGCGTTCGCGCGGCCGCCCCACCGGTCGACGGCGAACCCCACCAGCGGCGAGAACGCGAACATGCCCAGGATGTGGGCGCTGATGACCAGGCCGATGACCTGCAGGTCGGCGCCGCCGTGGTGCATGTGCAGCGGGGTCATGACCATGACGCTGACCATCACCGTGTGCCCGATGGCCATCGTGATGACGCCGAGCAGGGCCCCGGGGTAGGCGCCGAGCGTGCGCAGGCCGCGCCAGACCGAGCCGTGCTGCCGCTCGAGCGGCTCCGTGGCGCGCGCGGCCTCGACCCGGCGGGCGAGCAGCAGCGGGTCGGGGCGCAGCCGCAGCAGGATGACGACGGCGCCGAGCAGCAGCCCGAGGAGGGAGAAGACGTACGGGCCGGCGAGCGAGGGGACGTGCAGCAGCCGGGCGACCGGCTCCCCCGGCCCGGCCAGGTTGGGCCCGAAGACGGCGCCCACCGTCGTCGCCCACACGACGATCGACAGGTCGCGGCCGCGGCGGTGCTCGTCGGCGAGGTCGGCGGCGACGTACCGGGCCTGGCTGTTGGCGGCGTTGGCCCCGCCGAAGAGGGTGGTGCCGAGCAGCAGCAGGGGAAGCTGCGCACGGCCGCCGCCACGATGATCGTCACCGCGCCGAGGATCCCGAGCCCGTAGCCGGCGAGCATGCCCCAGCGGCGGCCGCGCGCGGCCATGACGTGCGCCATCGGGATGGCGACGAGCGCGCCGCCGAGCACCTGGAAGGTGCCCCCGAGGCCGGCGAGGTCGGCCGAGCCGCTGGTCTGCTCCGCCAGCAGGGCGCCGACGGCCGCACCCGCGGAGACGCCGACGCCGACGAGCACCTGGGTGCCGACGAGCGTGCCGACGGTGCGCCGCTGGACGGCGTGGAGGTCGGCGGTCGTGGGCACGGCTTCGGGCACCGCGACAGTATGCCGGTGGGCCCGGACAGCGGTCGGACCTCAGGGCGTGCGCGAGACCTGGCCCGGGGGCCCGCCACGGCGTGGCCCCACTGCTCGCCGCTCAGCGACCCAGCGGGCGTGACCGAGGCCCTGGGCACG
>NZ_JBHUYG010000159.1:0-5477 GCF_042668795.1 Pedococcus sp. NPDC057267
GACCGGCACCCCGCGGCATACGACTCGGTCACGCGGCGCCCGCCCGGGCCGCCTCGCGGGCCACCAGCTCCCGGAACCCGTCACGCCAGGTCGCGTGCGTCGGCGCCCAGCCGAGCTCCGCCTTCGCCTTGGCGTTCGACGCGCCACGCAGCTCGGTCATCATCACGACCCCAGTCTCGCCCGCGACCAGCCGCGCCAGCCAGACAGGGACGCGCATCGGCTTCTTCGCGCCGAGCACCTCGGCCAGGTACGGCAGCCACGTGCCGACCGTCGCCGGCTCGTCGTCGACGATGTTGTAGACGCCCGGGGCGCCGCCCTCGACCGCCGCGACGGTGGCCTCAGCGGCGTCGGCGATGTGGATGAACGACCACGCGCCCGCGCCGTCGCCGACCAGCGGCATCTTGCGCTGCTGCACGGCCAGCGTCTGCTCGCCGCCCACCCCGAGCGAGGTGTGCGGGCCGTAGAAACCGCCGTACCGCAACACGATCCCGTCCGTCCACGTGGCTGCCGCGACCGCCGACTCGACGTGCTTGATGGCGCCGACGGTCTGCGACATCCCGGGCGGGGGAGTCGCGCCGAACGAGTCGTCCTCGGTCTTGACCATCGAGCCCGTCCGGTCGTACCCGGCGAAGAAGCTCTGCGCCACGAACCGCTTGACCCCCACCGCCTGCCCGGCCGACAGCAGGTGGTCGGTGCCATCAGTCCGCAGCCGGTTGGTCTGGGCGAACCCGCGGTCGAAGTGCCGGAAGTCCATCGGCCCGATCGAGGTCAGCTGGTGCACGATCACGTCGGGCTGCGCCGTCGCCACCGCGGCCGCTACCTGTTCCGCGGAGAGCGCGTCGGCCACCACGGGCACGGCTCCCATCTCGCGCAGCCTCGCCTGCTTCGACTCGCTGCGCGTCATCGCGTGCACCTCGTGCCCGGCCCGCACCAGCCGCGGCACCAGCTGCCGCCCCATCGCGCCGGTCGCCCCTGCCACGAACACCTTCATCGCCTTCTCCTTCGTCCGATTCCGTCCTTCACCCCATCCAGACGGGACAGCCCGACGTCCTGTGACACCGTCCGCCCGAGAAAGTTGCGAGGACTGGGGATGTCCACGTCTGCGGCATACGACGCACCCGGCATCCATCGGGTGACGGAGGCGCTGCGGCCCCTCGAGGACCACCATTCCGTCATGGGTGGGGCGCAGGAGCGCATCGACGCGGGGACGACCTGGGTGACCTGGGAAGGGCCGCCGTTCGTCGACCCCACGAGCGGTCGCAAGGGCGCCTTCGTCGACGAGTGCATGGCGCTCAACGAGGCCGAGCTGCTGGAGCTCTGCGCCTACTGGGAGTGGCGGACCGAGCAGGTGACCAGCGAGATCGACGTGTGGTGGTGCTGGACCGTCGTGCGGTTCGGCCGCCGCTTGCTCGACATGCGCCGCGGCCACATCCGCTACCCGCGCCTCCCGTCCTGACGTATGCCGTGGTGCGGCCTGGTGCGCGGGCCGGACCCTGGCGACCACGCGGCATACCCGAGGCTCCGGACGGACCACGTGGGGCATCGCGGACATAGTGGTCAGGGTCGTCCCTGAACGATCCCTGAACGTCCCCGGACAACGCCGTAAACCACTGTGCCGCGGCGACGCCCGCGGCCTACCGTCGAGGGCGAAGGGGCGCCGTGCAGGGTGCGCAACCGTCCACGGTGAGAGGCAAGGGGCATGAGTGAGACACGGATCGGTGACGTCGGGCGGTTGGCCTGGTTCCCGTCCTCGAAGGTGACGAAGTGGTTCGTCGTGGGGTTCTGGCTGCTGGTGCTGGCGGCCGCGTTCAGCCCCGCCGGCAAGCTCCAGGGGGTCCTCAACAACGAGGCCGTCGCGTGGCTGCCCAAGGACGCCCAGTCGACGCAGGTCGTCAAGCAGATCGAGGCGTTCCAGAGCAAGAACGAGTTCCCGGCGGTCGTCGTCTACGAGCGGCCGGCCGGCGTGACGCAGGCCGACCTGCAGGCGGTCGCCGCGCAGGTGCAGCGGTTCAACGCGCTCGAGCCGGTGAAGAAGGACAGTGTCGGGCCGATCCCGGCCAAGGACGGCAAGGCGCTGCAGGTGATCGTCCCGGTCGACGCGGGGAACGCGGGGTGGGACTCGCTGGGTGCCACGGTCGACGACCTGCGCGCGATCGCCAAGGACCGCCCGGCCGGCCTGTCGATGCAGGTGACCGGCCCGGTCGGGTATGCCGCCGACTCGTCAGCGGCGTTCTCCGGCATCGACGGCAAGCTGCTCTACTCGGCGATGGCGGTCGTCATCGTCATCCTTCTGCTGACGTACCGCAGCCCGGTGCTGTGGCTCGTCCCGGTCGTCTCCGCCGGCACCGCGCTGTTCGTCGCGCAGGCCGTCATCTACTTCCTGGCCAAGGACGACACGCTGACCGTCAACGCGCAGAGCTCCGGCATCCTCACGGTCATCGTGTTCGGCGCCGGCACCGACTACGCGCTGCTGCTCGTCGCGCGATATCGCGAGGAGCTGCGACGGCACGAGGACCGGCACGAGGCAATGGCGTTCGCGCTGCACCGCGCCGGCCCCGCGATCCTCGCCTCGGGTGCCACAGTCATCGCCGGGATGCTGTGCCTGCTCGTCGCGACGATGAACTCCACCAAGGGCCTCGGCCCGGTCGCGGCCATCGGCATCGGTGTGGGGCTGCTGGTGATGCTGACCCTGCTGCCGGCGCTGCTGGTGGTGTGCGGGCGGTGGATCTTCTGGCCGGTGCGGCCGACGTACGGCTCGGTCGACCACACCCGCGACGGCGTCTGGGCGCGGGTCGGCCGACGTATCGCCCGCGCGCCGCGGCGCACCTGGGTCGTCACGTCGCTGCTGCTCGCGGTCGCCTCGCTCGGCGTCCTGCAGCTCAACGCGGTCGGCCTCAAGAACGCCGACTCCTACTACGGCAAGCCCGAGTCGGTGGTGGGGGAGCAGACCCTCGCCAAGCACTTCCCGGCCGGCGCCGGCTCGCCCGTCATGGTGCTGGCCAACGCGTCCCAGGCCGGGGCGGTCAAGTCCACGCTCGAGGGCGTCCAGGGCGTCTCGACCGTGACCGACCCCGTCACCAAGGGCGGACGCTCGCTGATCCAGGCGACGCTCACCGACGCGCCGGACTCCGACGCCGCCACGAAGACGGTCGACCGGGTGCGCGCGGCCATCGCCGCGGTGCCGGGGGCGGACGCGATCGCCGGTGGTGACACGGCGACCCGCGCGGACACGCTGCGGGCGGCGGCCGACGACAACGTGCGGATCATCCCGCTGATCCTCGGCGTCGTGCTGCTGATCCTCGTGCTGCTGCTGCGCGCGGTCACCGCTCCACTGGTGCTCATCGGGACCGTGGTGCTGTCGTACGGCGCGGCAATGGGGTTGTCCTCGTTGATCTTCCGGCACGTGCTGGGCTTCGCCGGGGCGGACTCGTCGCTGCCGCTGTTCGTCTTCGTGTTCCTCGTCGCGCTCGGCATCGACTACAACATCTTCCTCATGACCCGCGTCCACGAGGAGTCCAAGGAGATCGGCACCCGACGCGGTGCGCTGGTCGGCCTGGCCGCCACGGGCGGCGTCATCACGTCGGCGGGACTGGTGCTGGCGGGCACCTTCGCGGTGCTCGGGACGCTGCCGGTCGTCACGTTCGCGGAGATCGGGATCGCGGTGGCGCTCGGCGTGCTGCTCGACACGCTGGTCGTCCGGTCGGTGCTGGTGACGGCGCTGAACCTCGACCTGCGCGGCCGGATGTGGTGGCCCAGCAACCTCGCCCGTCGCGACCGTGAGCTCGACGCCGCGCCGCTGCCGGACGAGGGCGCGGCGGAGGGCGCGAGTGTCGTGGCACCGGAGGGGGTGCCGCAGCCGGCCCGCTGAGTCCGGCGCGCGTCGAACGACGGCGAGGTATGCCGCGGGCCTGGGCCCGCGGCATACCTCACCTCCGTGTCCGGGCCGGTGCTGAAGGCGTGGTGCGCACACTCTGCGTTGCCCCTGGCTGCTGACGCCGCTCACGGCCCGCGTGGTCGGCGCGACCTTCTGCCTGGGGGTGGCCGGCCTGGTCGTCCTGTGGGACGACCGTCGGGTAGCGGTGGAGCTCATGCGCGAGGTGGAGCTGGTGATGCTCTTCCTGGTCCTCGTGGCCGTGGTCCGAGCCCGCAGCGAGTTCCTCACCGACCGCCCGCTCACCTGGGTCCTCGGGGCCGGCTTCCTCGCGGTGCTCGTCTCGTCCGCAGTGTCCCTGGCACTGGATCCCGTGCGTCACCGACCGGCCGGCCGGCACTCCCTGCGGCCGACCTGAGACAGGCGCCGGCCGCCACTGAGCCCGAAGTGGCCTCCGACCCCGGGGCGGCGTTCCGGGACATCCACGGCATACCGCATCGACGAGCCGGCACCGCCCCGAGCCCCGCAGAGCGCGCCGGCGGCACCCGGCATACGGTTGAACCATGAACTTCCGATACCTCGGCAACAGTGGACTCAAGATCTCCGAGATCACCTACGGCAACTGGCTCACCCACGGCTCGCAGGTCGAGAACGACGTCGCCACCAAGTGCGTGCAGGCGGCGCTCGACGCGGGCATCAGCACGTTCGACACCGCCGACGTCTACGCCAACACCAAGGCGGAGACCGTCCTCGGTGACGCCCTCAAGGGCGAGCGGCGCGAGAGCCTCGAGATCTTCACCAAGGTGTACTGGCCGACCGGGCCGGGCGGCAAGAACGACACCGGGCTGTCGCGCAAGCACATCATGGAGTCGATCAACGGCTCGCTGCAGCGGCTGCAGACCGACTACGTCGACCTGTACCAGGCGCACCGGTACGACACCGAGACCCCGCTCGAGGAGACGATGACGGCCTTCGCCGACATCGTCCGCCAGGGCAAGGCGCTCTACATCGGCGTCAGCGAGTGGACCGCCGAGCAGATCCGCGAGGGCCACAAGCTCGCCCAGGAGCTCAACATCCAGCTCATCTCGAGCCAGCCGCAGTACTCGATGCTGTGGCGGGTCATCGAGGGCGAGGTCGTCCCGACCTGCGAGGAGCTCGGCATCAGCCAGATCGTGTGGAGCCCGATCGCGCAGGGCGTGCTCACCGGCAAGTACCAGCCGGGCCAGCCCGCGCCCGAGGGCTCGCGCGCCGCGGACGAGAAGGGCGGCGCCGACATGATCAAGCGCTTCATGAACGACGACGTGCTCACCCGCGTGCAGAAGCTCAAGCCGATCGCGGACGAGGCCGGTCTCACCATGGCCCAGCTCGCCGTCGCCTGGGTGCTGCAGAACAAGAACGTCGCCGCCGCGCTCGTCGGCGCCTCCCGCCCGGAGCAGGTCGCGGAGAACGTCAAGGCCGCCGGCGTGAAGCTCGAGGACGCGCAGATGAAGGCGATCGACGAGGCGCTCGGCGACATCGTCGAGCGCGACCCCGGCAAGACCAAGGAGACCGCGCCTCAGACGCGCGTCGCCTGAGCCTGCACCGCGCGGCGTCCGTGAGCAGACGC
>NZ_JBHUYG010000160.1:0-5426 GCF_042668795.1 Pedococcus sp. NPDC057267
GACCTGTGGTGACAGGTCAGGCCCCGGTTGGTCGGGCTGACAGGATTTGAACCTGCGACCCCTTGACCCCCAGTCAAGTGCGCTACCAAGCTGCGCCACAGCCCGTGGCATTCGCCCCTTGCGGAGCGAACGAAACCTTAGCGCACGGCATACCGCCGCTTGAAATCGGTATGCCGCACGCGAGCCCGACGTCGCGGGCCGCCCGTGCTAGCGGCGCTTGCGCTTCTCGCGCACCCGCACGGACACCTCGATCGGCGTGCCCTCGAAGCCGAACTCCTCGCGCAGCCGGCGCTCGATGAACCGGCGGTACCCGGCCTCGATGAACCCGGACGCGAACAGTACGAACCGCGGCGGCCGGGTCGAGGCCTGCGTCGCGAACAGGATGCGCGGCTGCTTGCCGCCGCGCACCGGGTGCGGGTGGGCGGCCACGACCTCGCCGAGGAAGGCGTTGAGCCGGCCCGTCGGGACGCGGGTGTCCCAGGAGTCCAGCGCCTTCTCGATCGCGGGGACGAGCCGCTCGACGGCGCGCCCGGTCTTGGCGGAGATGTTGACGCGGGGCGCCCACGGGATCTGCACGAGCTCGCGCTCGATCTCCCGCTCAAGGTAGTAGCGGCGCTCCTCGTCGAGCAGGTCCCACTTGTTGTAGGCGACGACGAGTGCACGACCTGCGTCGATGACCTGCTGCACGACCCGGATGTCCTGCTCGGCGATGCTCTGCTCGGCGTCGATGAGGACGACGGCGACCTCGGCCTTCTCCAGCGCGGTCTGGGTGCGCAGCGAGGCGTAGAAGTCCGCGCCGCGCGTCTGGTGCACCCGGCGGCGGATGCCGGCGGTGTCGACGAAGCGCCAAGTCTTGCCGCCGAGCTCGATCAGCTCGTCGACCGGGTCGCGCGTGGTGCCGGCGACGTTGTCGACGACGACGCGCTCGGAGCCCGCGAGCTTGTTGAGGAGGGAGGACTTGCCGACGTTCGGCCGGCCGATGAGGGCGACGCGGCGCGGGCCACCGCGCTCGTAGGCGCCACCCACCAGGGACACCGCCGGCAGGACCTCGAGGACGGCGTCGAGGGCGTCACCGCTCCCCCGGCCGTGCAGCGCGGACACCGGCCACGGCTGGCCGAGCCCCAGGTTCCACAGGGCGGCGGCGTCGGCTTCGGTGCGCTGGTCGTCGACCTTGTTCGCGACGAGGACGACGGGCTTGCCGGAGCGCCGCAGCAGCTTCACGACGGCCTCGTCGTCGTCCGTCGCACCGACGGTGGCGTCGACGACGAACATGACGACGTCGGCCAGCTCGACGGCGACCTCGGCCTGCTCGGCGACCCGCAGGTGGATGCCGGTGGCGTCGATCTCCCAGCCGCCGGTGTCGACGAGGGTGAACCGACGGCCCGCCCAGTCGGCGTCGTAGGCGACACGGTCGCGCGTCACGCCGGGGACGTCCTCCACGACGGCCTCGCGGCGGCCGAGGATGCGGTTGACGAGGGTGGACTTGCCGACGTTCGGGCGGCCGACGACGGCGACGACCGGGCGCGGACCCTGCTCACGGGCGTACCCGTCGTCGTCGAGCTCGCCGTCGACGAGGGCGCGGTCCTCGTCGCTCAGGTCGAACTCCTCCAGGCCGGCGCGCAGGGCGCGCTCGACGGTGGAGTCGTCGGTCAGGTGCTCGGTCACAGCGGGTCCTCGGGGAGTCGTGGTGGGGGCGCCGCGGCGCAGGTATGCCGTGGGGCCGTCGCCCATTGTCTCGCATGTCGGCGGGTGCCCCGTCCACCTCGACCGGGGCGGGTGTGGGACCGACCCCGGCCCGGCGTGCGACCCAGCCTGGGCCGGGCGCACGGACAGTCGCGGCACGGGCGCGGGGACGGGCCGGTCAGCCCTCGTCCCCGGGGAGGAACACCTGGTGCCGGGTCTGGGATTCCCGGACGTGCGTGGCGAGGGCGTCGCGGACCTGCTCGGTGGCGGCGACGAGCCGCTGGCGGCCGGTGAGGGCGGGGTCGGCCGAGAGCGTCACCGGGTGGCCGAACTCGACGACGACCCTGCTGCGCAGGCGGGGCAGCGAGTTCCTCGACGCACCGGCGACCCGGGTCCCGAGGAAGGCCACCGGTACGACCACCGCTCCCCCCTGCTGCGCCAGCCACGCGGCGCCCTGCTGGACGGCGGCGACGTCGCCGCGCCCGCGGGTCCCCTCGGGGAAGATGCCGACCGCGCCACCGGAGTGCAGGACCGCCACGGCCGCGCTGAGCGCCGCCCGGTCGCCGGAGCCACGGGTCACGGGGATGTGGCCGATGAACGTCAGGAAGCGCCCGAGCAGCCCGCGGAACATCTCCCGCTTCACGAGCACGCAGGTCGGACGCGGCGCCACACCCGGCAGCATCGGACCGTCGAGGAAGCCCACGTGGTTCCCGACGAACACGACCGGTCCCACGCGCGGCACCCGGTCACGGCCGATCACCGACAGGCGGTACATGGCGTGGAACAGCGGCCAGCCGATGACCATGTTGACCCGGACCCGCCAGGGCCCGGCCACCTGTACCGCCCCGGCCGCCGGGGCCGTGCGGGACGCCCCCGTCACCCCCGGACCTTGGCGGGGGCCTCGGCGCGGACGAGGTCGACCAGGGCATCGACACTCTGCTCGAAGTCCAGGTCGGAGGTGTCGAGGAGACGCACGCCGTCAGCCGCCTCCATGAAGTCGGAGACGGTCGAGTCGTCCCGGTCGCGGCGCACGATCTGGTCGCGGGTCGCCGCGACGGCTGCGGCGTCGTCACCGCCGTGCAGCTCCCTGGACCGGCGACGCAGGCGCGCCTCGACGCTGGCGGTGAGCAGCACCCGCACGTCGGCGTCGGGAGCCACCACCGTGGTGATGTCGCGACCCTCGGCCACCACTCCCCCGGTGCGCGTGGCGATCTCGTCCATCAGCTCGCGCTGCAGCTCCTGCAGGACGGGGCGCACCTGGGTGTTCGTGGCGACCTTCGAGACCACCTCGGACACGCGGGTCGTGCGGATGGCGTCCTCGATCTCGCGCCCACCGACCCGGACGCTGGCGTGCGCGGGGTCGGTGCCCATCACCAGCGGGATCTCGCGGGCCGCCTGCGCGACCGCGGCGCGGTCGTCGAGGTCCACGCCCTCCTCGAGGCACCACCACGTGACCGCGCGGTACATGGCGCCGGTGTCGAGGTACCCCACCCCCAGCCGGGTGGCCGCCGCGCGCGAGACGCTCGACTTGCCTGAGCCGGACGGCCCGTCGACGGCCACGACGAGGTGCTCACTGCTCATGGCGGTCGAGGATAGTGCCCGTCAGCCGTGCAGCCGCCAGCCGCGGGCGCGCAGCTCCTCGCCCAGGCGCTCGACCACGGCGGGCAGCACGGAGATCTCCGCGAGGCCGAACGGCTGCCCGAGCCCGTGCTCGAGGTGCAGGTCCTCGAGGTTGACGCCCGCGTCGCCGACGTCGTGCAGGAGCCGGGCGAGCTCGCCCGGCCGGTCCGGGACCAGCACGACCACGACGCCGTATGCCGTCGGCGCGGCACCGTGCTTGCCGGGGATGCGGGCGTGGCCGGCGTTGCCGTGGGCGACGACCCGGGCCAGCACCTCACGGGCGCCGACGGCGTCACCCCCTGTCAGCCGGTCCAGCGCGGTGACGACCTCGTCGAGCTCGTACCGGAGGTCCGCCAGGACGTGGCGGACCGCGGCCGCGTTGCCGGAGAGGATCTGGGTCCACAGCTGGGGGTCGCTGGCTGCGATCCGCGTGACGTCGCGGATGCCGGTGCCGGAGAGCGCGACGGCGGCCTCGCTGAGGTCGCGCAGCCGGCTCGCCACCAGCGAGGCCGCGACCTGAGGCACGTGCGAGACCGCCGCGACGGCATCGTCGTGCGCCTCGGGGTCCATGGTGGAGACGGTCCCGCCGGCGGCGCGGGCGAGCTCCTGCACCGTCTGCACGGCCTCGGCGGAGGACTCGGCGTGCGGCACCACGACCCAGGCCCGACCGTCGAACAGGTCTCCCCGGGCGGCCACGGCTCCGGACCGCTCACGCCCCGCCATCGGGTGCGAGCCGACGTACCGAGTGACGTCCCCGCCCCGGGCCCGCACGTCGTCGAGGACGGCGACCTTGACCGACGCGACGTCGGTCACCACCGCCCGGGGCCACGACGCGAGCTCCAGCGCGACCACGGCGCCCGCGACGTCCGGGGGTGCCGCGACGACGACGACCCCGGGCTCGGGGGTGCCGGTGCCGGCGACCTCCCCCGCACCGAGGTCGCGCGCCAGCGCCACGGCCGTCGGCGACGGGTCCGCCAGCGACACGGCATACCCGGCCCGGCTCAGGGCGATGCCCAGGCTGGTCCCGATGAGGCCGGTGCCGACGATCCGCACGGTGGGGTTCACGACGCGAAGGCTACCCACGCCGGGCCCGACCGGGCGCTCGCGCCCACGGGCCGAGGGTCGTCGCCCCGGTGCGCCGGTCCCGCCTCACTGGTCAGCGTGGCTGACCAGTGACGCAGCACGGCGGACCCGCGGCCGGCGCTCCCTCGCGGGGTGCCGGCCGGTCAGAGACCGGCAGCGGCGTAGAGCTTGCCGACCTCGTCGCTGTTGAGCTTGCGCATCTTGCCGGGCTTGGTGTCGCCGAGGTGGATCGGTCCGACCTGTGTGCGCACGAGCGAGAGCACCGGGTGCCCGACGGCGTCGAGCAGGCGGCGCACGATGTGCTTGCGGCCCTCGTGGAGCACCACCTCGACGAGCGCGCGCCCCGGCTGGGAGTCCACGACCCGGAACGAGTCGACGCTGGCGGGGCCGTCGTCGAGCTCGACGCCCTCGCGCAGGCGGCGACCGAGGTCCCGCGGGACCGGGCCGGCGATCTGGGCGAGGTAGGTCTTCAGCACGCCGTACTGCGGGTGCTGCAGCCGGTGGGCGAGGTCGCCGTCGTTGGTCAGGATGAGCAGCCCCTCGGTGTCGGCGTCGAGCCGGCCGACGTGGAACAGCCGCTGCTCGCGGTTGCCGACGTAGTCGCCGATGTTGATCCGGCCGAGCTCGTCGTTCATGGTCGTGACGACGCCCAGCGGCTTGTTGAAGGCGAAGTAGAGCCGGCTCTCGTCGAGCTGGACGCGCACGCCGTCGACGTGGACCACCTGGTCGGGACGGATCCGCACGCCGAGCTCGGTCACGACCTGCCCGTCGACCTCCACCCGCCCCTCTGCAATGAGGTTCTCGCACACGCGGCGGGAGCCGACGCCTGCCGAGGCGAGCAGCTTCTGCAGGCGGATGCCGTCTGGGTCGTGGACGTCGACGTCCGGTCGGGACGCCTCGCGCGGGACCCGCGTGGGCTGGCTGCGCTTGGTCGTGCCGGCGCTGCCGCGCTGGGGGCGGTCGGACCGCTTCGGGACCGGCCCTCCCCCGCTGCCTGCGCCCGCTCCGCGGGTGCGGCCCCCCGGAGCACCGGCCCGGCC
>NZ_JBHUYG010000161.1:0-5388 GCF_042668795.1 Pedococcus sp. NPDC057267
GGCTTTGATGGTTTGGTTGTGGGTTGCTTCGAACGAATTTTCCTTTGGTTGACAATGAATTTCTGGCAATTTTGCTAGTTGTTCTTGCTCAGTCAGTGAAATGACCCTTCTAGGGTTTCGCTTTTCCTGCCGCATTTTGTTGTGGTGGGTGGCAAACATCAATGGAGAGTTTGATCCTGGCTCAGGACGAACGCTGGCGGCGTGCTTAACACATGCAAGTCGAACGGTGATCTCGAGAGCTTGCTCTTGGGTGATCAGTGGCGAACGGGTGAGTAACACGTGAGTAACCTGCCCCTGACTCTGGAATAACCCCGGGAAACCGGGGCTAATACCGGATATGAAATCAACCTGCATGGGTATGGTTTGGAAAGTTTTTTCGGTTGGGGATGGACTCGCGGCCTATCAGCTTGTTGGTGAGGTAATGGCTCACCAAGGCGACGACGGGTAGCCGGCCTGAGAGGGCGACCGGCCACACTGGGACTGAGACACGGCCCAGACTCCTACGGGAGGCAGCAGTGGGGAATATTGCACAATGGGCGAAAGCCTGATGCAGCGACGCCGCGTGAGGGATGACGGCCTTCGGGTTGTAAACCTCTTTCAGCAGGGAAGAAGCGCAAGTGACGGTACCTGCAGAAGAAGCACCGGCTAACTACGTGCCAGCAGCCGCGGTAATACGTAGGGTGCGAGCGTTGTCCGGAATTATTGGGCGTAAAGAGCTTGTAGGCGGTTTGTCGCGTCTGCTGTGAAAATCCGGGGCTCAACCCCGGACTTGCAGTGGGTACGGGCAGACTAGAGTGTGGTAGGGGAGACTGGAATTCCTGGTGTAGCGGTGAAATGCGCAGATATCAGGAGGAACACCGATGGCGAAGGCAGGTCTCTGGGCCACTACTGACGCTGAGAAGCGAAAGCATGGGGAGCGAACAGGATTAGATACCCTGGTAGTCCATGCCGTAAACGTTGGGAACTAGGTGTGGGTCTCATTCCACGAGATCCGTGCCGCAGCTAACGCATTAAGTTCCCCGCCTGGGGAGTACGGCCGCAAGGCTAAAACTCAAAGGAATTGACGGGGGCCCGCACAAGCGGCGGAGCATGCGGATTAATTCGATGCAACGCGAAGAACCTTACCAAGGCTTGACATATGCGAGAACGCGGCAGAGATGTCGTTCTCTTTGGACACTCGCATACAGGTGGTGCATGGTTGTCGTCAGCTCGTGTCGTGAGATGTTGGGTTAAGTCCCGCAACGAGCGCAACCCTCGTTCTATGTTGCCAGCACGTGATGGTGGGGACTCATAGGAGACTGCCGGGGTCAACTCGGAGGAAGGTGGGGATGACGTCAAATCATCATGCCCCTTATGTCTTGGGCTTCACGCATGCTACAATGGCCGGTACAAAGGGCTGCGAAACCGCGAGGTGGAGCGAATCCCAAAAAACCGGTCTCAGTTCGGATTGGGGTCTGCAACTCGACCCCATGAAGTCGGAGTCGCTAGTAATCGCAGATCAGCAACGCTGCGGTGAATACGTTCCCGGGCCTTGTACACACCGCCCGTCAAGTCACGAAAGTCGGTAACACCCGAAGCCGGTGGCCCAACCCCTTGTGGGAGGGAGCTGTCGAAGGTGGGACTGGCGATTGGGACTAAGTCGTAACAAGGTAGCCGTACCGGAAGGTGCGGCTGGATCACCTCCTTTCTAAGGAGCAGCTCGTCTCGGCCCTTGGGGGTTCGGGGCGCAGTGGCCTCGCCACCAGCGAATGCCTGGTGGGGGGTGCTCAAGGGTGGAACATCGATTAGTTGGCGCTGACACCAGCTCGTGCTGTTAGTACAAGCCGGTCCCGCTTTTGGTGGGTCTGGCAGTGGAACGCAAGCGGGGTGGGGGAGGCGCTTGGCACGTTGTTGGGTCCTGAAGGCTCGGGCGAGAGCTTGACCTTCGGGCCGGTCTTGGACTGGCTTGGACCCCTGTCGCGGATGAACCGCCGGCCTCCTTGGCTGGTAGGCGCCGGGTTCGATGGGGGGCCGCCCGTTTCTTGAGAACTACACAGTGGACGCGAGCATCTTTGTGGCTCAAGTTTTTAAGGGCACACGGTGGATGCCTTGGCACCAGGAACCGAAGAAGGACGTAGGAATCTGCGATAAGCCTCGGGGAGTCGATAACCAGACTGTGATCCGAGGATTTCCGAATGGGGAAACCCGGCTGGAGGCAAGTCCAGTCACTCTCATCTGAACACATAGGGTGAGTAGAGGGAACGTGGGGAAGTGAAACATCTCAGTACCCACAGGAAGAGAAAGCAACCGCGATTCCGTGAGTAGTGGCGAGCGAAAGCGGAAGAGGCTAAACCTTATCTGTGTGATAGCTGTCAGGCGTTGCAGGTAAGGGGTCGTGGGACTGCTCAGCTGGTTCTGACAGGCCGGCAGGGAGTCAAAAATTCGCGTTATAGTCGAAGGGCATTGAAAGGCCCGGCACAGAGGGTGCTACCCCCGTAGACGAAATGGCGTGAACTCCTGCAGCAGTATCCCAAGTAGCACGGGGCCCGAGAAATCCCGTGTGAATCTGGCGGGACCACCCGCTAAGCCTAAATATTCCCTGGTGACCGATAGCGGACAAGTACCGTGAGGGAAAGGTGAAAAGTACCCCGGGAGGGGAGTGAAATAGATCCTGAAACCGTGTGCCTACAATCCGTCGGAGCCTCCTTGTGGGGTGACGGCGTGCCTTTTGAAGAATGAGCCTGCGAGTTAGTGCTCAGTGGCGAGGTTAACCCGTGTGGGGAAGCCGTAGCGAAAGCGAGTCCGAACAGGGCGTTTTAGTCGCTGGGTCTAGACCCGAAGCGGAGTGATCTACCCATGGCCAGGTTGAAGCGACGGTAAGACGTCGTGGAGGACCGAACCCACTTAGGTTGAAAACTGAGGGGATGAGCTGTGGGTAGGGGTGAAAGGCCAATCAAACTCCGTGATAGCTGGTTCTCCCCGAAATGCATTTAGGTGCAGCGTCACGTGTTTCTTACCGGAGGTAGAGCTACTGGATAGCCGATGGGCCTCACCAGGTTACTGACGTTAGCCAAACTCCGAATGCCGGTAAGTGAGAGCGTGGCAGTGAGACTGCGGGGGATAAGCTCCGTAGTCGAGAGGGAAACAGCCCAGACCACCAGCTAAGGTCCCTAAGCGTGTGCTAAGTGGGAAAGGATGTGGAGTTGCATTGACAACCAGGAGGTTGGCTTAGAAGCAGCCACCCTTTAAAGAGTGCGTAATAGCTCACTGGTCAAGTGATTCCGCGCCGACAATGTAGCGGGGCTCAAGCACACCACCGAAGCTGTGGCATTGACACATCTGCCCGGCCACCACACCTGCGGGTTGGTGGTCCAAGCGTGTTGATGGGTAGGGGAGCGTCGTGTGGCCAGGGAAGCGGCGGAGTGATCCAGCCGTGGAGGCCACACGAGTGAGAATGCAGGCATGAGTAGCGAATGACGGGCGAGAAACCCGTCCGCCGAATAACCAAGGGTTCCAGGGTCAAGCTAATCTGCCCTGGGTAAGTCGGGACCTAAGGCGAGGCCGACAGGCGTAGTCGATGGACATCCGGTTGATATTCCGGAACCGGCGAAGAACCGCCCATGACGAACCTAGTGATGCTAAACGCCCAAAGCCGGTTTCTGACACCTTCGGGTGAAGGGTTCCGGTGGAGCGCGTGACCCGATCTAGTAGTAGTCAAGCGATGGGGAGACGCAGGAAGGTAGCCTCCGCGTGGCGATGGTTGTCCACGTCCAAGGGTGTAGGGAGTCAGATAGGCAAATCCGTCTGGCACGTATCCTGAGACCTGATAGTGACCGCGTATGCGGGAAGCAGGGTGATCCTATGCTGCCGAGAAAATCCTCTAGCGAGGTTCGAGCCGCCCGTACCCCAAACCGACTCAGGTGGTTAGGTAGAGAATACCAAGGCGATCGAGTGAATCGTGGTTAAGGAATTCGGCAAAATACCCCCGTAACTTCGGGAGAAGGGGGGCCCAGATCCTGAAGGCACTTGCTGCCTAGGGAGAACGGCCGCAGAGACCAGGGAGAAGCGACTGTTTACTAAAAACACAGGTCCGTGCGAAGTCGCAAGACGATGTATACGGACTGACGCCTGCCCGGTGCTGGAAGGTTAAGAGGACGGGTTAGTACTTCGGTGCGAAGCTCAGAATTTAAGCCCCAGTAAACGGCGGTGGTAACTATAACCATCCTAAGGTAGCGAAATTCCTTGTCGGGTAAGTTCCGACCTGCACGAATGGCGTAACGACTTCTCCACTGTCTCAACCACGAACTCGGCGAAATTGCACTACGAGTAAAGATGCTCGTTACGCGCAGCAGGACGGAAAGACCCCGGGACCTTTACTACAGCTTGGTATTGGTGTTCGGTACGGCTTGTGTAGGATAGGTGGGAGACTGTGAAGCCGGCACGCCAGTGTCGGTGGAGTCAACGTTGAAATACCACTCTGGTCGTTCTGGATATCTAACCTCGGTCCGTGATCCGGATCAGGGACAGTGCCTGGTGGGTAGTTTAACTGGGGCGGTTGCCTCCTAAAAGGTAACGGAGGCGCCCAAAGGTTCCCTCAGCCTGGTTGGCAATCAGGTTTTGAGTGTAAGTGCACAAGGGAGCTTGACTGTGAGACAGGCATGTCGAGCAGGGACGAAAGTCGGGACTAGTGATCCGGCGGTGGCTTGTGGAAGCGCCGTCGCTCAACGGATAAAAGGTACCCCGGGGATAACAGGCTGATCTTGCCCAAGAGTCCATATCGACGGCATGGTTTGGCACCTCGATGTCGGCTCGTCGCATCCTGGGGCTGGAGTAGGTCCCAAGGGTTGGGCTGTTCGCCCATTAAAGCGGTACGCGAGCTGGGTTTAGAACGTCGTGAGACAGTTCGGTCCCTATCCGCTGTGCGCGTAGGAAACTTGAGAAGGGCTATCCCTAGTACGAGAGGACCGGGATGGACGAACCTCTGGTGTGTCAGTTGTTCTGCCAAGAGCACGGCTGATTAGCTACGTTCGGAAGTGATAACCGCTGAAAGCATCTAAGCGGGAAGCACGCTTCAAGATGAGGTTTCCATGCACCTTGTGTGCGAGAGGCTCCCAGCTAGACTACTGGGTTGATAGGCCAGACGTGGAAGCACAGTAATGTGTGTAGCTGACTGGTACTAATAAGCCGATAACTTGACTCAACAAAGATGTTACGCGTCCACTGTGTGGTTCCCGAGACACGGTCGGGAACACTGTTCAACCGATAGATGATCTCCATAGAGTTTCGGCTGTCATAGCGAAGGGGAAACGCCCGGTCCCATTCCGAACCCGGAAGCTAAGCCCTTCAGCGCCGATGGTACTGCACTGGTGACGGTGTGGGAGAGTAGGACGCAGCCGAACATACTTTGTC
>NZ_JBHUYG010000162.1:0-4524 GCF_042668795.1 Pedococcus sp. NPDC057267
TGGTAGCGCACTTGACTGGGGGTCAAGGGGTCGCAGGTTCAAATCCTGTCAGCCCGACCAACCGGGGCCTGACCTGTCACCACAGGTCAGGCCCCGTTTTCATGCCGTGCCCCGGCCGCCGTCGACGACACCCAGCCGAGGCTTCTCCGGACCAGTTCCGGACCACCACGCCGAGAACGCCGTTCCGGCGTCCAGCACGGCCTGCGTGTCCGGGTGCAGGTAGCGGCTGGTCACGGCGGGGTCCTGGTGCCCAGCGACCCGCTGGAGGATGTGCAGGTCGACGCCCGCGTCCGCCATCCAGGTCAGGGCGGTGTGCCGCAGCCCGTGCCGGACAAGTCCCTGGTGGCCGAGCTCCCGGACCAAATGGTCCCAGCCTGTGGCGTCGCGCAGCGTGGCCGTGGTGATGACCCCGCCCCGCGGCCCGAGCAGGAGCCGGGCATCCCCGGGTCGACCAGCGGTCAGCCGGACGAGGGTCGGTCGTAGCGGCTCGATGATCGGGACCGTCCGACGACGCCGGCCCTTCGTCTGCTTGGTGACCAAGCCACCTCGGCCCGGGTACGTCTGCCGAAACACGTGCAGGAGCCCCCGGCCGAGGTCCACGTCGCCCACTCGCAGGCCCGACACTTCACTGATCCGCAGGGCCGTCGTGGCAAGGATCGTCACCATGTCGCCCCAGCACTGGTGACCGCCGGCCTCGACCACCGCCTCCACGAGCCGGTCGAGGGTGACCACGTCGGGCAGGGCGAGCTCGCGGGGACTGCCTGGCTCCGAGTTGCCGAAAGAACGACCGACGGTTCGGCGTCGGGCGCGGTCCTTGGCCGGGTTCCGCACGATGACCCCGTCGCGGACCGCCTCGTCGAGCACCAGGACGAGCACCGCCACCGAGTTCTTGACCGTCGAGCGCCCGAACTCCTGCTCCCAAGCGTCGATGGCCCGGTCCACCAGTCCGGCGCTGATCATCGTGACCGGGAGGTGGCCGAGCGTCGGCAGGACGCGGCGTCGCAGACCCGCGACATACGGGTCGTAGGTCGACGTGGGGTCGATGGCCCGCGTCCACCGGTCACCGATGAGGTCAACGTACTCGGCGAGCGTCTGGCCGGAGTCGATGCCCGTCTTCGCCGTGTGGCGCATGGTCTCCAGCCAGTCCTCGACGGCCTCACGGCTGTCGAAGGCCCGTTTGACGCCCTCGCGGTGGTGGTTGGCCGGGTTGGTCCACCGGACGCGGGCCCAGAACGTCGTCCCGCGGGGGCCGGCGTTCTCCTCGACATCGATGGTGAGCCGCACGCCGAGCGGTGGCTTCTTCTCGCTCCTCATTCGTCGAGGCTGTGCTCGATGCGGTCGCGCATCCACAGCTCAAGCTCGTCGAGCGGGTAGCGGTAGATGCCGCCGACCTGGATGAACCGGGGACCGACGTCGTCGAGCCGCCAGCGCCGGACGGTTCCCGGCCCGACGCGCATCCGCTTGGCGACCTCAGCGGTGGTCAGCAGGGGAGTGGAGATCGTGGTCATCGTGCTTCCTCGGTTCAGGCGGCGGTGCTGGTGGTGTTCTGGGTGCCGGATGTGGGTTCCGACTTGGGCGGCACGGAAGGGCCCTTGGCAGTTGCCAGGGCCGCGGTGGTCTCCTCGTGCCAGCGAGAGCGTGCGGCGATGCCGAGCATGAGTCGCTCGTCCTTGGTGCGGACGTCGGGGTCGGACGGGGACGCCTGGACCCACACGTACCGCTTCGGGTCAGGGTCCTCGGTCAGCCCGAGCAGGTTCCGGACCCACTCGCGCCGCTCCGACTTCAGGTCGGCAAGGGTCTTGCCGCACCACTTCCGGGACGTCAGCACGCGACGGCCACCGAAGCCCAAGGTCTCGTGCCTGTGCGCCTTGCCGCGGCAGCACCCGGGAAGCTGGCCCTCCCGAGCGTTCTTGGGCTGAACGCCGTAGCGGAGCCAGTTCGTGCACGTGGGGGAGCAGGGCTCGTACCGCATCGCGTCCCAAAGCCGGCGCATGTGCTCCCGCTGGGCATCCGTCTCGACCTCATGGCAGGTGTCGATCGACTTGTTGAGGTACTTCACGAGGTAGCGGATACACCGATCCGCGTCCGGGCTGCCGCTGAGGACACCCTCGGCTCGCAGCTGCTGCCCGAACCGGACCACGTGGAGAGGCTCGGCTTCCTCGTCCTCGGCCAGCGCGTCCAGGGCCTCGTCCCACGAGGGGAGCACCCCACCGGTGTCCGGGTCGACATACGTCTCCGCGGTCTCGTCCCACACCGGCAGCCGGTGGTCCGGGAAGATCACCTCGTTCGTCGATGGCCACCAGACCTGGTGATAGGTCGCGGCCGCCACGAGACGGAGGTCCTTGCGCGCGATCGTGCCGCGCAGCGCCGCGTGGAGGTGCGGGGCGAGGCGCCGCTGCGGCTCCAAGGCTCCGAAGTACTGCACTTCGAAGCCGACCACCCGCCGCAGGTTCTGGAAGAACCGGTCGACGAGCGCGGGAAAGTGGATCGCATCCCGGGCCGCGGTCCGGTAGTCGTAGGCGTTCGGGTCGCGCGGGACGCCGAACTTGTCGACGCGCCCGTAGGAGCGGGCCGTCAGGGTCAGGAAGACCGACGGCCGGAACACCTTGCCGTCGCGACCGGGGAACGTCCGACCGATCGTCGTTGGGGCCACCTTGCGCCGGGGCAGGTCCGGGACGTCCTGGCGGCGTTTGGTGGACCGGGTACGACGGCGGTGGTCGGACCGGATCGGCTTGCCACGTGCGCCGGTCTCCGCCAGCTGCCGCTCCACCTGGCCTATGGCCTCAGTGATGGGCTCGGTCTCCAGCCCACGCTCCTGGGCCTGCACTAAGGCTGCCTGCAGGTCCGACCGCGCCAGCGTCAGCTCAGCCTGCTCTTCAGTGGGATCGCCCTGCTCGACGACCGGCTCCTCCTCGAGGTGCCACCCCTGCCGACACTGCTGCATGCGGAGCTTGCGAGCCCGGTCAGCGCAGGGCGGGCACTTGCTCGTCGCAGTGGCGCCGCACGGCACGTCAATCACCGTGCTCTGGCCGGTGTCCGGGTCGATGCGCCGCAGCGGCACCGGATGGATGCAGACGCCGTGGGAGACGGCCACCGCCTCGACCATCGACGACGTCAAGGGCGGCAGGACCCGTCGCATCGCGGAGAGCGTTTTCGACGCCTCCGAAGGCGATCCGACGAGCGGTTGCGCGTCCATGTCTTCGACTGTGACACAAGGCCGCGACAAGCAATCGTGCTCGAAAGCAGGGGCAAAGTCGCCGAGCTCTTACCGGTGAGTGCCCGTTGTTTGCCGTTAGTGCCCCCTAGGCACCCTTACGTTGCAGTACTTGCAGTCAGGCCCCCGCTGAGAAATTGCCAAGCCTTTACCAAAGGCCTCGCTCGGGGCCATAGTTCGGGCATGTGGGTCATGGGGGGCGGTGACGATGACGCGCAGGACGAATGGCGTCGTCGAATGAAGCCAGACAACGAGTTGCCCGCGTCGCTGGTACTCGACGTGGTGCTGGCCCAGACGCCGGGCGTAGTCATTTCCGTGGCTACGGCGCAGGTTTATCGGAATGGCGTCGACCTGGAGATCGAAATCCGAGCTCGCGAGGACACTGCAAGCAATGGGTTCATCGGTGAAGACGTATTCGTCGGCATCGAGTTCTCCGATGGTCGGCGTGCTACCAACCTGCCGATGTGGCACGGCAGGACCCCACCGTCGAGAGACGACGCCGTATTGGCCATGGGGGGAGGTGGAGGAGGGCAACGCTCCGCTTCGATGCGCCTGTTCCTCACGCCACTACCCTCGCCGGGGGAGATGAAGCTCATTTGCGCGTCTCCACGTAGGAACGTCCAAGAGACGACAACCACGTTGGACGCCGATGCCATCCGCGCCGCTTCTACCCGTGCCCGCGAGTTGTGGCCTTGGGAACCGTACGGCGAGTACCGGCCACCCGATCCACCACCTCCGCCCCCTGGAGGATGGTTCGAAGCGGCGCAGGGCCATTCGGATGCCCCCTGAGACGCGCAAGCTCCTGCTGCCATCGACGGACGGTCAGAGCGCGCACGTTAGTCCGGCCCACGCCACGGCAGCGCGTTTGGGCTTACTCGGCCTCCTCGCCCTATCTGCGGTGAGCTGTGGCGCAGGGTCACCTACCGACGTGCAGTTGCAGAGCGTGACTGTCACCCGTGCCGATCAGCGTCTCATCAGGATCGACGTCGCAGCGTGCAACAGCCAGCCATACGAGATCCACGCAACTGAAACCGCCCTCGCCGTCAAGGTCAGAATCACCACGAGAAAGCCGCAGGGCCAGGCGGCTCCATCCTGTGGCGATGTGGTCACCGTTCGCCTTGCTCAGCCCATCGGTTCTCGTGCGGTGATCGATCTGACGACAGGACGACAGGTCCCTGTCGAGGCAGCCCCGCCAGCGACCGGATAGCAAGCAACGCCGCCGCACCGGGAAGCGAGTTCGACCGGGTTTAGCCATTTGGTTGCCGATTTTTGCCATTTGTGGATCATGGCGGCGCTCCGCGCCGCGGGCC
>NZ_JBHUYG010000163.1:0-4485 GCF_042668795.1 Pedococcus sp. NPDC057267
CGGCGCTGGCGCGCCGTCCTCGCGCACCCCACCGCACCCCGGCCCGAAAGCCATTCCGCGCCGACCGCACACCGCGAACCGAGCCCCGCCCCCGCAGCTGCCGATGATGCGGCCGCCCTGGCATGCCTCAAGGGCGCTGCGCGTCACTCCGTGATGGCCTACGGCCACCCTTGACCCACACCAGCCCGACCGAACTCAGCCCATATGCGGGGACGGGGCACCTGCGGGAACCCTCCCCGCAAGGCGAACTCGTCGTCGAAAACGACAAACTCCAGGCACCCAACCGACCCATAGCCGGTCATGGCGTGTCCCATGTTTGGCGATCACTTCGCCAGTTCTGCTGCGCCTACGGCATATGTGGGACGTCGGTTGCTACTTTCGGCGCGCACGAGCAGGTGCTCGCGTTCTCCATGAGCAGGGAGGAAAGTCCGTTGAAGATCAAGCACGTCGCGGGGGTCGCGGCACTAGTGGCAGCCATGGCGGCAGGGTTGCCGGCTGCGGCGCAAGCCGCACCCAAGGGTCCGGAGCTCCACAAGGTGGGCAGCGTCCTCACAGACGCCCCAGTCCGCACTGAAGCCGAGCTGAATTCTTACGTGGCTTCGGACGCACCGAAGACCGCCGTTCAGGACCCCAAGACCGGCAAACTGACCAAGGTCACCACGGGCGCAACGGTGACGCCCATGATCGCAACCCGCAATCCGTGCGCCTCGACGGACCTATGCCTGCAGCCGGTTTCGGGCCCGTACGCGAAATACGGGTTCTAAGGCTCAGGCACCTTCTCCGGCACCTGGGCCCACCGCGACTACTGGTACACGGGTAGCTGGACCGGGAAGGTCAAGACCTCGATCGGACCTTGGACGGCGAACTGGATCGGCCCAAGGACCCCCGTGCTGTTCAACCCCACCGACGTCACTGTAGTCGTTGTCCAGATCCAGTAAACGCTGTAGCGATGGTTAAGCGGCCGGGTCCTCGACTCGGCCCCTTGGCCGTTCCCCGTCGAACGCTGATAGGGCTTCTGGGCACCTTAAAGAGCACTCGCATGGGCCTGGCTGATCGCGCCCGGACGCACGACGCCGCTACCGCCCCCGATGACGGCGGCCTGCGTGGCGCTGTGGTGCGGCGCGACGAACGGCGGCACCCCGGCGAGGTCCAGCTCGGCAGCCGTCACGCCGAGCAGGGAACGCACGGCCAGCACGTCGATCGACTGCTCGCGCGTCAGCCTGGGCATGATCGTGACGAGCCGCTCGGCGAGCATGGTCTTGCCCGACCCCGGCGGTCCCAGCAGGAAGAGGTGGTGACCGCCGGCCGCTGCCAGCTCCAGAGCGCGCCGCGGCTCCTCCTGTCCGACCACGTCCGCGAGGTCGGGCGGCGCCACGGGCCCGCCCACCTCCGGCGCGGCCGGGACCGCCACGCCCACCCGGACCGGGTCGCCCGGCGAGCACGCGGCATACGCGGCGACGAGGTCGGCGAGGTGCCGCACGGCGTGGACGCGCACGTCGGGCACGAGGGCGGCCTCGGCGGCGTTCTCGACGGGGACGACGACGTCGGTGCACCCGGCCCGCGCAGCGGCCAGCACCGCCGGCAGCACTCCCCGGACGGCCCGCACCGACCCGTCGAGGCCGAGCTCGCCCAGGTGGACGACGGGCCGTACCACCTCGGCGGGCATTAGGTCGAGGGCGGCCGCGACCGCGACGGCGATGGGCAGGTCGAACCCGCTGCCGTTCTTGGGGATGGAGGCCGGGGACAGGTTGACCGTGATGCGGTCCTGCTGCAACGACCGCCCGATGCTGGCTGAGGCGGCCTTGACCCTGCTCGGCGCCTGAGAGCAGGCGGTGTCGGGCAGCCCGCTCAGCAGGAACGCGGGCAGGCCGCCGGACAGGTGCGCCTCCACCTCGACCACTGCACCCGTCAGGCCCTCGAGCGTCACCGACCGGGTGGACCCGAACGTCACGACCCCACCCCCTGCAGGTGGCGCACGACCGCAGGGCCGACCCTCGGTCGCAGGATGCCGATGACGTCGATGCGCACCCGGTCGGCGTGCTGGTCGTGGGCCTGCAGCCAGGCCGCCGCGAGCCGCCGCAACCGTGCGGCCTTGCGCCGGTCCACCGCCTCCACCGGAGTCCCGAAGCGCTGCGAGCGCCGGGTCTTGACCTCGCAGAACACGAGGCAGTCCCCGTCACGCGCCACGAGGTCGATCTCGCCGTGCACGCACCGCCAGTTGCGGTCGAGCACCGTGAGCCCACACTCCCCCAGGTAACGCGCCGCCAGCCGCTCGCCGTACCTGCCGAGCGCTCGTCGCGGGTCGTCCGCACCGTCCGTCATGCCCCCAGCGTCCAACCCGCAGGGCACGCGCCGACAGGCCGCCGTCCCGCCCCTGTGGACGGCGCCGACGGTTCCGCCGGCCTGTGGACGAAGGAGCTAGAAGCCCTCGCCCTTGGGCAGCTCGAGGTCGGACTTGGCGAGCTCCTCGACGTTGACGTCCTTGAACGTCACCACGCGCACCTGCTTGGCGAACCGGGCCGGGCGGTAGATGTCCCACACCCACGCGTCCTGCATGGTCACGTCGAAGTAGACCTCTCCCCCGTCGGAGCGCACCTTCACGTCGACGGAGTTGCACAGGTAGAACCGGCGCTCGGTCTCCACGACGTGGCTGAACAGCCCCACGACGTCGCGGTACTCGCGGTAGAGCTGCAGCTCCATCTCGGACTCGTACTTCTCGAGGTCCTCGGCACTCATCCCGCGATCATCTCCGTGCTCGTCCCGGGGGTCGCCGGTGTGGTCGTCCCCGTACCCGTCTCGTCGTCGGCCACCGGCAGTCCCGCCGGGGCCACACCCTCATCATTGCCCGCCACCCCCGGCAGCCGCCACGACCGCCGGTGCAGGTCGGTCGCGCCGTACGCCTCGAGCGCCGCGAGGTGCTCCGGCGCGGCGTACCCCTTGTTCTCCTCCCACCCGTACGCCGGGTGCCCGGGGGCGGCGGCCACCATCAGGGCGTCGCGCTCCACCTTCGCCAGGACGGAGGCCGCGGCGACGGAGGAGCACTTGAGGTCGGCCTTGATCATCGTGGTCACCGGCGGGGTCGCCGGACCCGACTCGTCGGCGAAGGCGAAGAGGCCCACCTCGCCGGGTGCGGTGAGCCAGTCGTGGTTGCCGTCGAGGATGACGAGGTCCGGGACGGTGCCCACGGCGGCGAGGGCACGCATGCCGGCGAGCCGCAGGGCGGCGATGATGCCGATCTCGTCGATCTCGGCGGCCGAGGCGTGGCCGACCGCGTAGTCGAGCGCCCAGCGCCGGATCCGGGGCACCATCGCCACCCGGGCTGCGGGCGTGAGCAGCTTGGAGTCCTTGACGCCGGAGGGCGCGCTGCGGGACGTCTCGTCGATGAGCACCACACCCACCGTCACCGGTCCGGCGAGGGCGCCACGGCCGACCTCGTCCATCCCCGCCAGGACGCGGTGGCCGTCGCGCTGGAGCTGGCGCTCGACGCGCAGGCTGGGCCTGCGGCTGGTCGCGGGCTTGCGGGCCGCGGGGCGGCGTGGGGTGGTCACGTCAGCCACCCGTCCCGCCGTCCACCGTCCCGCCTCCGGTCGTGGGCGCGACGGTGCCGCCGGTCCCACCGGTGCCGCCGGTCCCCTTGGTGCCGCCGGATCCGCCGGAGTCGGCGCTCGGCGCCGGGACCTTGCGGAACGTCGACGAGGGGTTGGACAGCCAGGTCATGTGGTCCAGCGGCCAGACGAGCGCCACGGCGCGGCCCACGATCAGCCGCTCGTCGACCGAGCCGAGGCTGCCGTCGTCGGTGGGGGCGTCGTGGAACCGGGAGTCCGAGGACCCGGAGCGGTTGTCGCCCATGACCCAGACGCGACCGCGCGGGACGGTGATGTCGAAGTTCTGGTCGCTCGGCGACACGCCGGGCTTGAGGTACGGCTCCTTGACGGGCTGGCCGTTGATGGTGAGGCGGCCGCCGGCGTCGCAGCAGACCACGTGGTCGCCGGGCAGGCCGATGACCCGCTTGATGAGGTGGTTCTCGGCGTCGTCGGGCAGCAGGCCGATGAACATCATCGTGTCGCGGACGAGCGTCGCGACCTTGCCGTGCTGCTGCTGCACCGGTGCCTCGACCCAGTTCCCCGGGTCGCCGAAGACGACGATGTCGCCCCGGCGCAGGTCGAACGGCCCGGGGGTCAGCTTGCTGACGATGACGCGGTCGTTGACCTGCAGGGTGTTCTCCATCGACCCCGAGGGGATGTAGAACGCCTGCAGCAGCCACGTCTTGACGACGAAGGACAGGACGAGGGCCATCCCGACGACGATGGCGAACTCCTTGACCGCCGCGCCCAGGACGGCGAGGCCCCCGGCGGGCGTGTCGGCAGCCTCGTCGTCGCGATGGCGGCGGTCGCGTCGCGACGGGCGCAGGGCCGCCTCGGCGTCGTCCTCCACGGTGCCTGCAGACGGGTCGGTGTCGGCGACCCGGACCGGCTGCGTGTGCGC
>NZ_JBHUYG010000164.1:0-4301 GCF_042668795.1 Pedococcus sp. NPDC057267
GGTGTGCGCGGCGCCGCCCCCGCGCCCCCACCCCGGTGGGGGGAGGCGGGCGCGACGACGATGACGTGGGTGACCTCGGGTGCCCGCAGGGCACGGGTGACGGCGTGTTCGAGGACCGTCACACCGGCCAGTGGCACGAACGCCTTGGGCTGGGCGGCCCCGAGACGGGTGCCCTGTCCCCCGGCGACGAGGACGACCGCAACGCTCAGGAGGCGAGCACCTCGTCGAGGATGGCCTCGGCCTTGTCCTCGTTGGTCTTCTCGGCCAGCGCCAGCTCGGACACGAGGATCTGGCGTGCCTTGGCGAGCATGCGCTTCTCGCCGGCCGACAGCCCACGGTCCTTGTCACGGCGCCACAGGTCGCGGACGACCTCGGCCACCTTGATGACGTCACCGGACGCCAGCTTCTCGAGGTTCGCCTTGTAGCGGCGCGACCAGTTGGTCGGCTCCTCGGTGTGTGGGGCGCGCAGGACCGCGAAGACCTTGTCCAGACCGTCCTGGCCGACGACGTCACGGACGCCGATGTCCTCGCAGTTCTCCGCGGGCACCTCGATCGTCAGGTCGCCCTGGGCCACCTTGAGCTTGAGGTAGATCTTCTCCTCGCCCTTGATCGTGCGGGTGTTGATTTCTTCGATCAGAGCAGCCCCGTGGTGGGGGTACACGACCGTCTCGCCGACCTTGAAAACCATGTGCTGTTTTCCCCTTTCGCGACTTCAAGAATATCACGACACGCCGACCACGGGAAAGCCGGAGCGATCGCGTTTTCGCTGGTCAGGGGCTTGCAAACCCCTTGGGCGACAACGATTTCGGTCTTGACAGGAGGGTGTCGCGCATGCAACGCGCGGGGGTGCGTGCGAGTCGGGAAGGGCCCGGTAGGCTGTGCCGCGTGACTCGCCGAACCCCTCTCGCCACCTCGTCCACCGGCCGCCGCACCGTCGTCCGCCGTCTCGCGCCGGTGGCCGTCCTGGGCGCAGCGCTGGCCCTGTCCGCCTGCCAGACGCAGTCGCCGGTGCAGACCGACGTCACCTACAACCCCGCCGACGGCGTGCCCGTGGACCTCGGCGCGGTGCAGCTGCGCGACCTCGTCGTCATCGGCACCGGCAAGGGCAAGGCCGGCGTACTGAGCGCCGCAGTCAGCAACAGCGGTGGGCAGCCGGAGCGGGTCGCGTTCGCGCTGCCGAACTCCTCGCCCGTCTACGCGACGGCGCCGGCCAACAGCTCGCAGCCGCTGTCCGACGGCAACCAGGTCCAGCTGTCCCAGATGCCGGTAGACCCGGGTGACGTGGTGCAGCTCAACGTCCAGTCCCCCGGCGCGCGCTCCGTGGTCGTCACTGTCCCGGTCGTCCCGCCGGATAACTACTACTCGACCCTGTCCCCCACCAGCGCGCCGACCAGCACCACCAGCGGTTCGTCGGGGAGCGCCACGGCGACGACCACCCCCTGAGGGACCTCCCGGCAGCAGGAGCGATTCCCGGTCCCCCACGGGGTCCGGGAATCGCTCCGCGAGGGCCGTCAGTCGCTCTCGAACTTGTAGCCCAGTCCGCGGACCGTGACGATGTACCGCGGCTCGGCCGGGTCGGGCTCGATCTTGGCGCGCAGCCGCTTCACGTGGACGTCGAGCGTCTTGGTGTCACCCACGTAGTCGCTGCCCCACACGCGGTCGATGAGCTGCATGCGGGTGAGCACCCGCCCGGTGTTGCGCAGCAGCATCTCCAGCAGCTCGAACTCCTTGAGCGGCAACGGCGTCGGCTGGCCGCCCACCGTCACGGTGTGCCTCTCCACGTCCATCCGGACCGGGCCGGCCTCGATGGTGGCAGGCAGCAGGTCCTCGGGCTCCTGGCCGCGTCGCAGGACCGCCTTGATGCGGGCGAGCAGCTCGCGGGAGGAGTACGGCTTCGTGACGTAGTCGTCGGCGCCGATCTCGAGGCCGACGACCTTGTCGATCTCGCTGTCCTTGGCGGTGAGCATGATCACCGGGACGGTCGAGCGCTGGCGCAGCGCGCGGCACACCTCCGTGCCGGACAGGCCCGGCAGCATGAGGTCGAGCAGCACGAGGTCCGCCCCCTGCCGGTCGAAGTCGTCGAGCGCCTCGGGTCCGGTCTCGGCGACCGCCACCTCGTACCCCTCCTTGCGCAGGAGGTAGGACAGCGGGTCCGAGAACGACACCTCGTCCTCGACGACCAGGATGCGGGTCATGCGGGGGCTTCTCCTTGCTGCGGGGCCCGGGGGGCCGGGTCGGGGTCCACGGCGCCGGTGGTGGTCCGGCCACCGGACCGGTCGGCCGCGGCGGGAAGGCGGATGGTGAAGGTCGAGCCACGACCCTCCTCGCTCCACACGGCGACGTCGCCGCCGTGGTTCGCGCAGATGTGCTTGACGATGGCCAGGCCGAGACCGGTGCCGCCGGTGGCGCGCGAGCGGGCGGCGTCGACACGGTAGAACCGCTCGAAGATCCGCTCCTGCTCCGACTCGGGGATGCCGAGGCCCTGGTCGGTGACGGTGATCTCGACCATCTCGTCGTGCACCCGGCCCCCGACGGCGACGCGCGAGCCGGGCTCGGAGTACGCGACCGCGTTGCCGACGAGGTTGCGCACGGCCGTGACGAGCAGGTCCTCGTCGCCAAACACCTTGAGGTCCGGGGCGCAGGCCTCGACGATCTCGATCTGCTTGGCATCGGCTCCCACGCGCGAGTAGTCGATGGCCTCGTGCACGGCAGCCGTGACGTCCACCAGCCGCGGCTCGTGCAGCGTGTCGGCCACCTGCAGGCGCGACAGGTCGACGATCTCCTTGACCAGCTGCGTCAGCCGGGCGCTCTCGACCTGCATCCGGGTGGCGAACCGCGCCACCGCCTCGGGATCGTCCTTGGCGTCGAGGATGGCCTCGGCCAGCAGTCCGATCCCGCCCACGGGCGTCTTGAGCTCGTGGCTCACGTTGGCGACGAAGTCGCGGCGGACCTCCTCGACCCTGCGCGCCTGCGTGTGGTCCTCGACGAGGAGCAGGACGTGGTTGCTGCCCAGGGGCGCGACGCGCGCGTGCATGATCGACTGGGCCTGCCCCAGTGGTCCCCGGGCGAGCGCGAGCTCCGCCTCGCGGATGACACCGTCGCGGCGGACCTGCCGGGCGAGGTGCCGCAGCTCGGCATGGACGAGGTCGCGACCGCGCACCAGGCCGTACGCCACGGCCGACGGCGAGTTGTTGATGACCTCGTCGGCGGAGTCGACGACGATCGCCCCGCTGCGCAGGACGGCCAGGACGTCCCCGACGCCGGCCGGCAGGGCCGGGACCGAGGCCTCGGACGGGGGGACGCTCGTCTGCTGGCGCTCGGAGTAGCGCACGGCGACGACGGCGACGGCGCCGGTGAGGAGACCGGCGAACCCCGCCAGCAGCGCAGCAGTCGTCGCATCCACGCCTCCAAGATACGGTGCACCCGGGACCGCCCCCGTCGCTCGCCTCCCCCCTCCCGCGGGCGCGTTCCCAGATGTTCACCTGAGTTCACCCGATCGTTCACTGCCTCGTGGGAGCCTCGGTCGGAACGCACACCACGCACGCCCCGTGCCGACACCCAAGGGACGCAATGCGCAACGCCTTTCACGAGGACCTCGACCTCATCTCCGACCAGCTCGTCGAGATGACGCGGCTGGCCGGTTCGGCAATGGCCCGAGCCACCACGGCCCTGCTCGACGCCGACATCCAGCTCGCCGAGTCGGTGATCGAGGCCGACAAGGAGCTCGACACCCTGCGCGAGGACCTCGACGCCCGGTCGATCGACCTGCTGGCCCGCCAGCAGCCGGTCGCCACGGACCTGCGCATGGTCGTCACGTCGATGCGGATGAGCGCCGACCTGGAGCGGATGGGCGACCTCGCCCGCCACGTCGCCAAGGTGGCCCGCCTGCGCTACCCGGACTCGGCCGTGCCGGCCGACATCCGCGCGACCATCCTGCAGATGGGCCAGGTGGCCGAGCGCATCGTCGCCAAGGCCGGCCAGGTCATCGCGGGCAAGGACGTCGAGGGCGCCAAGACCCTCGAGCGCGACGACGACGCCATGGACGAGCTGCACCGCGAGCTCTTCAGCCACCTCATCGACGGATCGTGGCAGCACGGCACCGAGGCAGCCGTCGACATGACGCTCGTGGGTCGCTACTACGAGCGCTTCGCCGACCACGCCGTGTCGGTCGCGCACCGCGTCGTGTACCTGGTCACCGGTGAATGGGATGTCGCCGAGGACCACGAGGAGCAGGAGGACCGCGCCGACGGGCTGCGGTGACCCCTGTTCCCCGAAGGGCCCGGACCGCCGCGGGGGCGGCG
>NZ_JBHUYG010000165.1:0-4196 GCF_042668795.1 Pedococcus sp. NPDC057267
GGCTGCGGTAGCCGCATCGGTTGCGGCGGGAGCGGGAGCTGCCGGTCGGGCTCAGTCGACGAGCGCGATGAGCACGTCGGCGCGGGTCAGCACGCCGACCGGCTTGCCGTCCTCGACGACCATGATCGCGTCGTGCTTCTCCAGCTCGGCCCGCGCTGCGGTGACCGGCTCGCCGGCGCCCACGAGCGGCAGCGACGGCTCCATGTGCTTCTCGACCGAGTCGGTGAGGTGGGCGCTGCCGTTGAACAGGGCCTCGAGGAGGGCCCGCTCGCTGACCGAGCCGGCGACCTCGCCGGCCATGACCGGGGGCTCGGCCTTGACGACGGGCATCTGCGACACGGAGTACTCGTGCAGGATCTCGATGGCGTCGCGCACGGTCTCGGTCGGGTGCGTGTGGACCAGGGCGGGCAGGTCGCCGGCCTTCTTGTGCAGGACCTCGCCGACCGTCGTCTCGGTCTTTGAGTGCATGAAGCCGTAGGAGCTCATCCACTCGTCGTTGAAGATCTTGCTCATGTAGCCGCGGCCGCTGTCCGGCAGCAGTACGACGACGACGGCGTCGGCCGGCAGGTCCTTGGCCGCACGCAGGGCGGCGACGACGGCCATGCCGCAGGAGCCGCCGACGAGCAGGCCCTCCTCCTTGGCGAGGCGACGGGTCATGGCGAAGGAGTCGGCGTCGCTGACCGCGATGACCTCGTCGACCACGGCCGGGTCGTAGGCGCTCGGCCAGAAGTCCTCGCCGACGCCCTCGACGAGGTACGGGCGGCCCGAGCCGCCGGAGTAGACCGAGCCCTCGGGGTCGGCGCCGATGATGCGGACGCGGCCGCCCTCGCGGTCCGCGGAGACGTCGCGCAGGTAGCGGCCGGTGCCGGTGATGGTGCCGCCGGTGCCGACGCCCGCGACGAAGTGCGTGATCCGCCCGTCGGTGTCGGCCCAGATCTCCGGGCCGGTCGACTCGTAGTGCGAGGCCGGGCCGTTCTGGTTGGCGTACTGGTTCGGCTTCCAGGCACCGTCGATCTCGCGGACCAACCGGTCGGAGACCGAGTAGTAGGAGTCCGGGTGGTCCGGGGCGACGGCGGTCGGGCAGACGACGACCTCGGCGCCGTAGGCCTTGAGCACGTCGCGCTTGTCCTGGCTCACCTTGTCGGGGCAGACGAAGACGCACGTGTAGCCGCGGCGCTGGGCGACCAGCGCCAGGCCCACGCCGGTGTTGCCCGAGGTCGGCTCGACGATGGTGCCACCGGGCTTGAGCTCCCCGGACTGCTCCGCGGCCTCGACCATCTTCAGGGCGATGCGGTCCTTCACCGACCCGCCCGGGTTGAGGTACTCCACCTTGGCGAGGACCGTCGCGGCGATCCCTTCGGTGACGGTGTTGAGCTTGACGAGGGGCGTGTTCCCGACGAGGTCGGCGATGTGCTCTGCGTACTTCACCCGGCCATCCTCTCAGATGCTGGACACCGACCCGGCCGACCGGGAGGACGATCGGACCGCCGCGGACAGGGCCTCGTCCCGGCCCGGGTGCGGACCCGGGGACGGCCTCTCCCCCAACCGGGCTACCGCCGGTGTCGGATGCGGGGTCGCGCCACCGGGCGCACCATCTCATCAGGACGTCCGCACCGGGACGCCCGGCCACTGTGGCGAAGCACCGCACCCGGGAAGGGGGTGGAAACCGCGATGACGTCCTCGACCGTTAGCGTCAGTGGGACAGTCGACGAGAGGGGTGTGCCGATGGGCCGGGCTCGACGCGCACGCAGGATCGCGGCGACCGCCGCCTACGGGGGCGGTGGTCTGGCCGCGGGGATCGGCGCGCTGGGGGCGCTCGGGTACGGCGTGCTCAAGGTCGAGGCGATGATGGCGCGCCGCATCGTCGGACAGCCGTTCGACGGCGCGCCCGACGACAACGGCGTCTACGGGGCAGGCACCGGGGACCCCGTCGAGCTCGTGGTGCTCGGCGACAGCTCCGCAGCGGGCATGGGCTGCGACCACGCGCACCAGACCGTCGGCGCCATCATCGGCACCGGGGTCAGCGCCCTGACCGGTCGTCCGGTCCGGCTCACCAACAGCGCGGTGGTCGGCGCGGAGTCCGCCGACCTCGAGCTGCAGCTGGCCAACGCCCTGGACGTGGTGGCCCGGCCCGACGTCGCGGTCATCATGGTCGGCGCGAACGACGTCACCCACCGGATCGACCGGGCCGTGGCCGTCCGCCACCTCGAGCAGGTGGTGCGGGCACTGCGCGGGCTCGGCACCGAGGTCGTGGTCGGCACCTGCCCGGACCTCGGCACCATCCAGCCGATCCCGCAGCCGCTGCGCCTGCTCGGCCGGCGGTTCTCCCGCGACCTCGCGGCGGCCCAGACCGTCGCGGTCGTCGAGGCCGGCGGGCGCACCGTGTCCCTCGGCGACCTGCTCGGCCCGGAGTTCGCCGAGCGCCCGCACGAGATGTTCAGCGAGGACCGGTTCCACCCCTCGCCCGCGGGCTACGCGCGGGCCGCCGCCGCGCTGCTGCCGAGCGTGTGCGCCGCCCTGGGGGTGTGGCCGGAAGGGTCCGGAGAGCCCCGCACCCCCGACTCGCGACGCGGCGAGGGGGTGGGCCCGGTCGCCGTGGCCGCGAAGTATGCCGTCATGGACCCCGGCACCGAGGTCAGCGCCACGGACGTCGGTGGCCAGAGCCGCGGGCCCCGTGGCCGCTGGGCCATGCTGCTGCGCCGACCGCGCGGCGGCGCGCCGGCGGCGACCGACGCCGGTGCGACGGCGGAGGCGGGCGAGAGCAAGCCCACATCCCCCGGACCGGCTCCACGGCATACCATCGACTCGGACTAAGCGGCCGCTTATCGCGCGGCCCTCGACGAGGAGGAACCCCCGTGACCGAAGCCGTCATCGTCTCCACCGCCCGCACGCCCATCGGGCGCGCGTTCAAGGGCTCGCTCAAGGAGATGCGGCCCGACGACCTGTCCGTTCAGGTGATCCGGGCCGCGCTGGACAAGGTGCCGGGCCTGGACCCCGCCCTCGTCGAGGACCTCTACTGGGGCTGCGCAGAGCCGTCCGGCCGCCACGGCTCCAACATGGCGCGGGTCATCGCCGTGCTCGCCGGCCACGACCACCTGCCCGGCGCGACCGTGAACCGGTTCTGCGCCTCGTCCGTGCAGACGACCCGCATGGCCTACCACGCGATCAAGGCCGGCGAGGGTGACGTCTTCATCAGCGGCGGCGTCGAGTGCGTGTCGCAGTACACGAACTGGGCCGGGGCCGGCGGCTCCGCCGGCGACGACCAGAACCCGCTCTTCGCGGACGCGCAGGCGCGCTCGGAGCGGATCGCCACGAGCAACGAGACCTGGACCGACCCGCGCGAGCAGGGCCTGCTCCCCGACGTCTACCTCTCCATGGGGCAGACGGCGGAGAACGTCGCCACCCTGCGCGGCATCTCCCGCCAGCGGCAGGACGAGTGGGGCGTCACGAGCCAGAACCGCGCCGAGAAGGCCATCGCCGACGGCTTCTTCGACCGCGAGATCGCCCCGGTCACGCTGCCGGACGGCACCGTCGTGAGCAAGGACGACGGGCCGCGCGCGGGCGTCACCCTCGAGTCCGTCTCGCAGCTGCAGCCGGTCTTCCGCGAGCAGGGCACCATCACCGCCGGCAACTGCTGCCCCCTCAACGACGGCGCCGCCGCGGTCGTGGTCATGAGCGACACCAAGGCCAAGGAGCTCGGCCTCACGCCGCTGGCCCGCGTCGTCGCGACCGGCGTCTCCGGCCTGTCCCCCGAGATCATGGGCCTCGGCCCGGTCGAGGCGTCGCGGCAGGCACTGGCCCGCGCCGGCATGACCATCGGCGACATGGACCTGTACGAGATCAACGAGGCCTTCGCCGCCCAGGTGCTGCCCAGCGCCGACGACCTCGGCATGGACCTCGACAAGCTCAACGTGCACGGCGGGGCCATCGCCCTCGGCCACCCGTTCGGCTCGACCGGAGCGCGCATCACGACCACCCTGCTCAACGGGCTCGAGGCGCGCGACGGCCAGTTCGGCCTCGAGACGATGTGCGTCGGCGGCGGCCAGGGCATGGCGATCATCTACGAGCGCCTGAGCTGACCCACAGGGGGCGCGCCCCCCGCCGGGCGCCCCCCCACCCCCCCCCCCCGCGGGGGGGGGGCCCGCCGCCGGGGAGCCCCCCCGCCCCCCCAGCCCCCCCCGCGGGGCACAACCCGC
>NZ_JBHUYG010000166.1:0-4118 GCF_042668795.1 Pedococcus sp. NPDC057267
GGGCGGGTGACGAGGCACCCGCGGACGGCACCGTGGCCGACGTCGTCGCGCCCTGGGAGGGCGAGGCCGCGAGCTGGAACGTGGTCGTGTCGGACACCGGGTGGCCGTCGGCGCTGACGACCCGGAAGGCCACCGTGTAGCGGCCGTCCGCCAGGCCGGGGCGCAGCGCCTGTGTCACCACCGCGCCGTCGACCACCGCGCGCCCGCTGCCGACCGACCCGTCAGGGCCGGTGACCGTCACGGTCGCGAAGCTCTCGCTGATCGGGTCGTCGAAGGTGAGCACGACCTGCGTCGGGGCGGTGGTCAGCCGCGAACCGTCCTCGGGGGACACGGTCTTCAGCGCGGTGTGCGCGTCGGCCCCCACGGCGAAGACCACCTGCGCCAGCACCCCCAGCAGCAGGCCGAGCACCGCCGCCCAGACGGTGATGCGGACGACCTTCTGCTGGCGCTTGGTGGGGACGAACACGCCGTCCATGGTGCCGGACGGCGCCGCCGACGCGGCGAGGGCCCCCGACCTGTCGGTCGGGGGTCCTCGGTGTGGGGTGAGTGACGGGACTTGAACCCGCGACATCTGCGACCACAACGCAGCGCTCTACCAGCTGAGCTACACCCACCATGCGTCGCGGCCGGACGCTGCCGGCCGCTGAAGCGACGCCAATAGTACCCGTTCCCCGGGAGTGCTCGTGACCACCCCGCCCGGCCGGCGGCAGCAGCACCGGGGACGCGCGCCAGCAGCCGCGCGGCACGCGCCGTGGTGGGCCGCCGGCATACGCCCCGGCGTCAGCCGTGGTCGACCACGTGCTGGGCGGCGATCGACTTGGCGGTGTCGCTGTCCGGGCCGGGCGGCGGCACGAAGACGGCCTGCCGGTAGTAGCGCAGCTCGGCGATGGACTCGCGGATGTCGGCGAGCGCGCGGTGGCCGCCGGACTTCTTCGGGGCGTTGAAGTAGGCCCGCGGGTACCAGCGGCGGGACAGCTCCTTCACCGACGACACGTCGATGATCCGGTAGTGCAGGTGAGCCTCGAGCTCGGGCATGTCGCGGGCGAGGAACCCCCGGTCGGTGGCGACGGTGTTGCCGCCCAGCGGGGCCTTGCGGGGCTCGGGGACCCACTCGCGGACGTACGCGAGGACCTGGGCCTGCGCGTCCTCCATCGTCGTGCCGCTCGCCAGCTCGTCGAGCAGCCCCGAGGTCGTGTGCATGTCGCGCACGAACGGGTCCATCTGCTCGAGCGCCTCGGCCGGCGGGGCGATGACCACGTCGACGCCGTCGCCGAGCTGGTTGAGCTCGAAGTCGGTGACGAGGGCGGCCACCTCGATGAGGGCATCGTCGCGCAGGGACAGGCCCGTCATCTCGCAGTCGATCCAGACGATGCGGTCGTTGACGGAACGTTCGGTCGGGGTGCTCACGACCGCCACCTTATGGCGCGGGCCGCCGGGACGCGGGCCGGTCCCCAGGTGCTGCACTAGCCTGCCGCTCATGACCTGGGGACAGGAGCAGGGGTATGCCGGGCCGCCGGTGGCGGGCGCCGGGCCCGATCCGGGGGACTCCCGCCGCGGCAGCGGCCGCGCTGCCGTCCGGCGGTGGCTGCTCGGCGGCCTCGTCGTCGTCGGCTTCGCGATCGCCGCCGTCGTCCTCGCCGTCTACTACAACGCCACCCTCGGTGTGGTGACGACGCTGTTCGCGGTGCTGCTGGCCGCGATCCCGCTGGGCATCGTCATCCCGTCCTTCCTCTGGCTCGACCGCTTCGAGGCAGAGCCGAACCGCTACCTGCTCGTCGCGTTCCTCTGGGGCGCCCTCGTCGCTGCCCTGGCCGCCGGCGTCTTCAACACCGGGGCCAACATCGCCTTCCGCGCCGCCACCGGCGCGGACCACCCGGCGATGCTCGCCACCGCCATCTTCTCGGCACCGCTCGTGGAGGAGGCGGCCAAGGGCCTGCTCGTCCTGCTGGTCTGGCGGCTGCGGCGGCGCGAGTTCGACGGGATCATCGACGGGATCGTCTACGCCGGCGTGGTCGCGGCCGGGTTCGCCTTCACCGAGAACATCCAGTACCTGGGCATGGCGTATGCCGACGGGGGAGACCAGGCACTCACCGGCACGTTCATCGCGCGCTGCCTGTTCACCCCGTTCGCGCACCCGATGTTCACGGCCATGACCGGCATCGGCATCGGGGTCGCGGCCTCGACCCGCAGCCGCGCGCTCAAGGTGGTGGCCCCCTTGGGTGGCTACCTGCTGGGCGCCGCCCTGCACGCGCTGTGGAACCTCGCCGCCTTCAGCGGGGGCAACGGGCTGCTCGCGGTCTACCTCGTCGTCGAGGTGCCGATCTTCCTCGGCTTCGTCGTCCTCGTGGTCTGGGCGCGGCGGCGCGAGGGCCGGCTCATCGGCCGCTACCTGAGCCAGTACGCCGACGCCGGCTGGTTCAGCCGCGGTGAGGTGCAGATGCTCTCCACCATGTCGGGGCGTCGAGCGGCACGGGCGTGGGCCCGTGGTACCGGCGGACGCCGTGGCCTGGCCTCGATGCGCAGGTTCCAGGACGCGGCGTCCGAGCTCGCGCTGCTGCGGGCGCGGATGCAGCACAGCGCGGCCGACCGGGAGGCGCTGCAGACCGAGCGCGAGCTGCTCGGCTCCATCACGGCCGCCCGCCAGCGGTTCCTGTAGGCGTGTTCGCGGGAAGCCGGGTCCGTCGGGCCGCGCCCCGCGAGGAGGACGTGCGCTGCGCTCGCGAGCCCGCAGCGGCGTACTAGCGTGCACGGATGCGCACCCTCGACCTCGCCGAGTCCCTCCGACCCGACCTCGTCGCCCTGCGGCGCGAGCTGCACCGCTTCCCCGAGGTGGGGATGCACCTGCCGTTGACGCAGCAGGCCGTCGTCAACGCCCTCGCCGACCTCGACCTCGAGGTGACGCTGGGCCGCGACCTCTCCTCGGTAGTCGCCGTGCTGCGCGGCCGTGGCGGCGACCCCGAGGGCGAGCGACCGGTCGTCCTGCTGCGCGGCGACATGGACGCGCTCCCGGTGACAGAGGACCTGCCCCTGGAGTACGCGTCGAAGCACGACGGCGTCATGCACGCGTGCGGTCACGACCTGCACGTCGCCGGGCTCGTCGGCGCCGCGCGGATCCTGCACGAGCTGCGGGACGAGCTCGAGGGCGACGTGGTCCTCATGTTCCAGCCGGGGGAGGAGGGGCCCGGTGGGGCGAAGCCGATGATCGACGAGGGCCTGCTCGACATCGCCGGGCGCCGCGTCGACGCGGCATACGCCCTGCACGTCTACTCCTCCGAGCACCCGCGCGGCACGTGGTTCGGGCGCCCCGGCCCGCTCATGGCGGCCGCGGACGAGGTGTACGTGCGCATCGTCGGCGCCGGCGGCCACGGCTCGCAGCCGTTCCGGGCCAAGGACCCGATCCCCGTCGCGTGCGAGGTCGTGGTGGCGCTGCAGACGCTGGTGACGCGGCAGTTCGACGTCTTCGACCCGGTGGTGATCACCGTCGGCAAGTTCGTCGGCGGCACCAAGGACAACATCATCCCGGACGACGCGGTCTTCGAGGCGACCGTGCGCAGCCTGTCCCCGGAGAGCCGCTCCGAGGTGAGCCGGCGGATCGAGCAGCTCGCCACGGGCATCGCCGCCGCCCACGGGCTGACCGCCGAGGTGACGCACCTGCCGGGGTATCCCGTGACGGTCAACGACGAGGCCGAGTACGCGTTCGCCAAGGACACGATCGTCGACCTGTTCGGCGAGGACCGGTACACGCACCAGCGCGACCCGGAGATGGGCTCGGAGGACTTCTCGTTCGTCGGTGAGCTCGTTCCCAGCGCCTACGTCAACCTCAGCGCGTGCCCGGCCGAGGACTTCGCGTCGGCCCCCGACAACCACTCGCCGCGGGCCGACTTCGACGACTCGGTGGTGCCCGACGGCGCGGCCCTGCTCGCCGAGCTCGCCCTGCGCCGAAGTGCACAGCTGCGTGCGGGGATGCGCCCCTAGACTGTGCGGGCCCAGCCCCCGTAGCTCAGCTGGATAGAGCAAGGGCCTTCTAATCCCGAGGTCGCAGGTTCGAGTCCTGCCGGGGGCGCTGGACGGCGAAGCGGAGCGAGCCGTCAGCGACCCCGGTCAGGACGATGGGAGCC
>NZ_JBHUYG010000167.1:0-3775 GCF_042668795.1 Pedococcus sp. NPDC057267
GCTCGAGCCCGGTGGGACCTCTCGCATCCGCCTGTCAGCCGGGCGGCGACCGCTCGCGCCCCGGGACGTGCCCGTGGGCCCCTGCGACCGGCGGTCCCTGCACCACCCAGCGGCGCCGCCGCCGCCGTGGCCTCGGGCGGTCCTCGTGGTCGGGGGCACAGGGCCGTGGGGGCATCCGCTGCTCCAGGTCCGCCGTCAGGGCCTCGAACTCCTCGTGGAGCCACTGCTCGTCCTCGAGCAGCAGGTCCACCCGGGCCCACGCGGCATCAGTCCCCACGCCGGGGTCCAGCTCCAGCACGCCCCACGCCTGTGCGGTCGTCGCCACCCCGACCACCGTCATCGGCTCGACCACCTCCTTCCCAGCAGTCGGCCGCCGGTCAGGCGGAGATGGCGTGCGGGGTGCGGTGCCCTGCGTTGATCTCGATCTTGCGGGGCTTGGCCGCCTCGGCGATGGGCACGGTCAGCCGCAGCACGCCGTCGGAGTAGGACGCCTCGATGCGCTCGAGGTCGAGGGTGTCCCCCAGGAAGAGCTGTCGGCTGAAGACGCCGCGCGGCCGCTCGGACGCGATGGCCTCGTGCCCGTCGTCGATCCGCGGGCGCTCGGCCCGGACGGTGAGCACGTTGCGCTCGACGTCGAGGTCGACCGACGACGGGTCGACACCCGGCAGGTCGAACTCGACGACGAACCGGTCGCCCTCGCGCCAGGCGTCCATCGGCATGACGGTGGGACGTGCCATGGTCCCCAGGACCTGCTGCGCCAGCTGGTCCAGCTCGCGGAACTGGTCAGTCCGCATGAGCATCTCAACCACCTCCAGTGTCTGGTGTCCCTGCCCACGACTGCTAGGATCTCAGTCGTGCGCTACAGATTTTCTAACCACGCGGCATACGATCTGTCAAGAGGTCCCTGCGCATGACGGAGCAGGTCAGGACGGGCGGACCCGCTGACGCCCGGCCCGTGTACTCCATCTCGGTGGCGGCCGAGCTGGCCGACCTCGCCGTGCCCACGCTGAGGCTCTACGAGCAGCACGGGCTGGTCACGCCGGCCCGCACCGACGGCGGCACCCGGCGGTACAGCGCCGACGACGTCGAGCGCATCCGCCGGGTCTCCGGCCTGGTCGAGGACGGCGTGACCCTGTCGGCCGTGCAGATGGTGCTGGACCTGCAGGACTCCAACCGCACACTCACCGACGCCAACCGCGAGCTCCGGGACCGAAACGCAGCCCTCCGCAAGGACAACGCACGTCTGCGGGCGGACGGCTAGCGCCCCGACACGCCGCAGGTCCGCGGCGACACGCCGTGGCGGGCTCGTCCGAACGGCCATTCCCCTCGACGAAATGCGACACGAGGCCACTGCGGGTGCCACCCTTCACAGTCGTCACACCCGTCACCCCGCTCCCCCGACGACCCCCCGGATGACTCTCGTGCGCCTTCTCCGTGCCGCCCTCGCCGCCGTCGCGATCACCCCCGCGTTCGTGGCCCTGCCCACCGTCTCCTTCGCCGCCCCGGTGTCGCCGCACCCCGTGGCCCCCAAGGTCCAGACGACCGGAGCGCGCGGGGTCGACCCGCTGGCCGCCGGCCGGCTCTGGGACCGCCGGGTCGCCCGCCCCGGCCACGCCCTGAGCACCCTGACCGCGCCGGAGACCCGCCCACGGTTCACCGTCGCCGGGGTCTCGTGGTCGCGGTCGACGCCGCTGCGCAAGGCCGACATCACCATCTCGGTGCGCCTGCGCGAGGACGCGGGCTGGACCGGCTGGGAGGACCTCGGCGTCAGCGACGACGGCCCCCAGGTCGGGACCAGCGAGTCGGTCGGCGCCCGCGTCGGGTCCAACCCGGTCGTCACCGACGGCGCGACCGCCATCCAGGTGCGGGTCGACACCACCGACGGGCAGCCCCTGCCCGACCTGCGCGTCACGACCATCGACCCCGGCTCGTCCGCCGCCGACCAGCACCTCACGCCGAGCACGCCGGCCGCCTCGGCGTCGGCCGCCGCCATCGCCCCGACCATCATCACCCGCCAGCAGTGGGGCGCGGACGAGTCGCTGCGCGGGCCGGCCACGTACAACGCGACGGTCAAGGCGATCGTCATCCACCACACGGCCAGCTCGAACGACTACACCGCCGCCACCGCCGCCGCGCAGATCCGCGGGATCTACGCCTACGACACGCGCGGCCTGGGCTGGTCGGACATCGCCTACAACTTCCTCGTCGACAAGTTCGGGCGTGTCTACGAGGGCCGTGCCGGGTCGATCACCACCGCCGTCCGCGGCGCCCACGCCATGGGCTTCAACACCGACACGATGGGCATCGCGGCCCTGGGCAACTACGAGACGACGGCCGCCCCGGCGGTCATGGTCGACTCGATCGCCAAGGTCGCCGGCTGGAAGCTGTCGCAGTACGGCGTCGACCCGCAGGGCACGACCCGGCTCACGTCCGCCGGTGGCACGGGCACGAAGTACGCGGCCGGTGTCGTGGCGACCCTGCCGACGATCAACGCCCACCAGAACACGTCCTACACGCTGTGCCCGGGCAGGTACCTCTACCCGCAGATGGACACCATCCGCAGCAAGGCCGCCCTGTACGCGCGCTACTCCACGACGAGCGGCCCGGTCCCCGTGCCGACCGCGAAGCTGTGGTCGACCTACGGATCGCTCACCCTCGCCACCGGCTCGACCGGGTATGCCGTGCGCGACCTGCAGCTCGAGCTCAACCGCCGCGGCTACTCCGTCGGGACCGCCGACGGCGACTTCGGTCCTGCCACGGCGGGCGGCGTCACCAGGTTCCAGGCGGCGGCGAAGCTGGCGGTCACCGGCAAGGTGACGAGCAACGACTGGCGCGCCCTGTCCGACCTGAGCTACACGCAGGTCGCAGCACCCAAGCCTCCGGCTCCCACGCCGACCCCGGCGCCGGCCCCGGCCCCCGCGCCCGCACCCGCCCCACCGCCCGCAGCAGCGGGATGGGTGCCGGGCCTGGACGGCGACGGCCGTGGTGACGTCCTCGGGCGTACGGCGAACGGCGACCTGTACTTCTACCCCGGCCGGCCCACCGGCTTCGGCCCTGCCGTGAGGATCGGACCGGGCTGGAACGTCTACAGCCAGGTCGTCTCCCCCGGCGACCTCACCGGCGACCGCATCGCCGACGTCCTCGGGATCACGCCGACCGGTGACGTCTACCTCTACCGCGGAAACGGCAGGGGCAGCCTCACGGGCGGCCGCACGCTGATCGCGCGGGGGTGGGCGGCCTACACCGACATCGCCACGCCTGGCGACTGGACCGGCGACGGCAAGCCGGACCTGTTGGCGCGCAAGGCCAACGGAGAGCTCTGGCTCATCGCCGGCGACGGCCGGGGCGGGTTCTCCGGGAGCTGGCGCCGCATCGGCACCGGGTGGCAGATGTTCAGCCAGCTCATCACCCCCGGCGACGTCACCGGCGACGGCAAGGTCGACCTCCTCGGCCGCACGCCGGCCGGCTCGCTCTACCTCTACCGAGGCACCGGCACCCCGACCGCTGCTGCAACCGGCTACCAGCCCGGAGTGCTCATCGGGACCGGGTGGCAGATGTTCAACACCGTGGTCTCCACCGGCGACCTCACCGGGGACGGACGGCCCGACCTGGTCGGCCGCACCCCGGCCAACGTCGACTACGTGTATGCCGGCGACGGCACGGGCGGCTACGCGCCGCGCCGGGCCATCAGCGCGCCGTGGGGTGCCACGACGCGGATCCTCGGGGTGCGCTGACCGCAGCGCTGCGCGCCGCCCAGCCCCGGGGGTGCGCCGGT
>NZ_JBHUYG010000168.1:0-3665 GCF_042668795.1 Pedococcus sp. NPDC057267
GCGCCGTCGTGCCCCGCGGGGACCGACGTCAGCCGTTGCTCTCGGCAGCGGCGTCCGCAGGCTCCACCGCGGTGTCGTCGAGGTCCTTGAGCTGGTCCTCGATGTAGCTCTTCAGGCGGGCGCGGTAGTTGCGCTCGAACGCCCGCAGCTCCTCGATCTTCTTCTCGAGCATCGTGCGCTCACGCCCGAGCTCCTCGAGGATCTGCGCCTTCTTCTGCTGCGCCTCGTGCACCATGCCCGTCGAGCGCTCGCGTGCCTCGGTGATGAGCTGCTCGTGCTTGGACTCGGCCTCGGCGACGAGCTGGTCGTGCCGCGACTGGGCGGTGCTGAGGAGCTCGTCGTGGCGGGACTGACCCTCGTTCACGAGCTCGTCGTGACGGGTCTGTGCCTCCGCGATGAGACGGTCGCGCGTCTGCTCGCCCTGGCCCACGTGCTCGTCGTGCAGGCGCTGCGCCATCTCCAGCAGCGCGGCGGCACTGGAGCCGCCACCGACGGCCGCACCGGCCAGCGCGGCGGCACCGGTGCCCTCGGCCTGCTGCGCCGGCTGCGCGGCCGCAGCGGCCGCGGCCTGCTCGGCACGAGCCTGCGCCTCCTGGGCGCGGGCCTCGGCCTCCTCGGCGCGCTTCTGCGCCTGCTCGGCCTCCTGCTGGGCGGCGGCGAGGCGCTGCTCCGCCTCCTGCGCGCGGGCCTCGGCCTCGCCGGCCTGGGCCTCGACACCCTGCTGCGCCTTGGCGATCCGCTCCTGGGCGGCCTGCTCCGCCTCGGCGGCGCGCTCGTGGGCCACGCGCTCGGCCTCATCGGCCTTGGCCTGCGCCTCGGCGATCCGCTTCTGGGCGGCCTGCTCGGCCTCCTCGGCCTGCTTCGCGAGGGCGGCGATGCGCTCCTGCGACTCACGCTTGGCGCGTGCCTCGGCCTCCTGGGTGGCCTTGGCCTCGGCGTCGCGCTTGGTCTGCGCCTCGGGGTCGGGCTTGGCCACGGCCGGCATGCCCTTGCTCTGGCGGCACTCGTTGAGCTGGTCGCGCAGGTCGTCGCTGTCCTTGACGAGCTTGCGCATCTCGGCCACGACCTCGTCCAGGAAGTCGTCCACCTCGCGCTCGTCGTAACCGCGCCGGAACTGGGTCGGCGTGAAGTTCTTGTTGAGGACGTCCTCAGGACTGAGCGTCATTAGTCACCTCGTTGGGCTGGCATGAGCAGTGCAGGTCAAGCATCGCAGAGTCGGGCAGTGCCGTCAGCCTAGAGGATCGGGTCGCCCCACTGGACCCGCAGGCCCCACCCGTCTCCCCCTGCGGACGACTGCCGGCTCCTGCTAGAGGATCCCCATGAGCACGCTCGTCACGAGCATGAGCACGAGGAAGGCCAGGTCGAGACGCACGGCACCGAGGGTCAGCGGCGGGATGACACGACGCAGCGCCTTCAGCGGGGGGTCCGTGACGGTGTACACCGCCTCGGCCACGACGAGCAGCGCGCCGCGGGGACGCCAGTCGCGGGCGAACGCCTGCACCCAGTCCAGCACCAGCCGGCCGAGGAGCACGACGAAGAACAGGAAGACCACGAAGCGCACGACGCTGGCGACGGGGTTCGAACCGAGCAGCATGCGCTCACCCTGCCATGCGGGGCTCGGCGGGGCCGGTGGCGGGGGTCAGCTCTGGTTGAACAGGCCGCGCGCGGCGGGCGCGGGGGTGCCCTCCTCGGCGGAGACCTCGACGTGGGCCGGCGACAGCAGGAAGACCTTGGACGTGACGCGCTCGATCGACCCGTGCAGGCCGAAGACCAGTCCGGCGGCGAAGTCGACGAGGCGCTTGGCGTCGGCGTCGTCCATGTCGGAGAGGTTCATGATGACGGGGGTGCCGTCGCGGAAGCTCTCGCCGATGTTCTTGGCCTCGTTGTACGTCCGCGGGTGGATCGTGGTGATGCGGTTGAGGTTGCCGACCTCCACGTCGCGGACGACCCGGGCCACCGGCGTGCGCTGCGGCAGCGGGGTGACGGCGGCGGACCGCTCCTGGGCCGGGGCCTCGTGACGCTGGTGCTGCTGGGGCTCGTCGTAGTCGTCGTAGTCGTAGCCGTCGTACTGCTCGTCCTCGGCGAGCCCGAGGTACACCATCGTCTTGCGCAGCGCCCCAGCCATTGAGAGCTCCCTTGGTCTTCTTCGTGTGTGCGGTCGTCCGCGACTGAAGTTACCGGTGTGACTGGCGCGATCCGAGGATTGCGGTGCCGACACGCAGGTGTGTCGCCCCGTGGGCGACGGCCTGCTCGAGGTCCCCGCTCATCCCCGCCGAGATCCACGAGGCGCCCGGGTGGGAGGCGCGTATGCCGTCGGCGACGTCCCGCAGCCGGGCGAAGGCCGGCGCGGGGTCGGCTCCGAGCGGGGCCACGGCCATGACGCCGCGCAGGTCGAGGTGCTCGCTCGCGGCGACCGCGTCGGCGAGGGCGGCCGCCTGCGCCGGTGCCACGCCCCCTCGCCCCTCCGCCTCGTCGAGGGCCACCTGGACGAGCACCTCGAGTCGCCGCCGCGCCCGGTCGGCCGCCCGGTCGAGGGCCCCCACGAGCTTGAGCCGGTCCAGGGACTGGACGACGTCGGCATACCCGACGACGGAGGACGCCTTGTTGCTCTGCAGCTGGCCGATGAAGTGGACCTGCAGGTCCGCCCTCCGGGTCACCTCGGCGAACTTGGCAGCAGCCTCCTGGTCGCGGTTCTCCCCCACCGCCCGCACCCCGAGGTCGGCGAGCAGGTCGACGTCGGTGGCGGGGAAGAACTTCGTCACGGCGATGAGGGTGACCTCGGAGGGGTCGCGGCCGGCCGCTGCACAGGCGGCCTCGATCCGCGCGTGCACGGCGGCGAGGTTGCGCGCGAGCTCCGCGCGACGGTCCCCCACGTCGGCGTGCGCGGGCGGTCCGGCGCTCACGCGGCGTCCAGCGCGACGACACCGGCGAACCGCCCGGTGCGGCCGTCCCGGCGGTAGGAGTAGAGGTCGCGCTCCTCGCGGGCGCAGCCCGGGAGCCACTGCACCGAGGCGCCGGTCGCCCGCAGCTGCGAGACGACCCCGGCTGCGACGTCGATGGCCGGCGTGCCCGTCCACGACACCGTCGCCGACTCCGGGGAGACCCGTGCGGCCTCGGCCCGCATCTGCTCGGGCACCTCGTAGCAGCGCCCGCAGACCGACGGACCGACGACCGCGGCGATGTCGCGGGCGCCCAGCTCGCGCATCCGCTCGACGGCGACGCCGACGATGCCGGCGGTCATGCCGGGCCGCCCGGCGTGCACGGCACCGACGACCCCCGCGTCGGGGTCGGCCAGCAGCACTGGCGTGCAGTCGGCGACGAGCACGGCGAGGCCGAGTCCGGGCTGGGCCGTCACGACGCCGTCCGCCGGGGGCGGGCCGGCCGGCGGCCACGGGCCGTCGGCCACGAGGACGTCGCGGCCGTGGCACTGGTCCAGGAAGAGGAGGTGGTCGCGGGCCAGCCCCATCGAGGTCGCGACGCGGAGCCGGTTCTCCTCGACAGCTGCCGGGTCGTCCCCGACGTGGCCCCCGAGGTTGAGGGAGTCGAACTCCCCGGTGCTGGTGCCGCCCAGCCGGTCGGTGAAGGCCCACCGGACCCGGCTGCTCTCCTCGCGCCAGTAGAACACCGCCCCAACCTACGACAGGGGGCGCCGGACGATGTCGTCC
>NZ_JBHUYG010000169.1:0-3591 GCF_042668795.1 Pedococcus sp. NPDC057267
CACCGGGACCCCGCGGCCGGGCCACCGCCTGCCGCACGCAACACAGAACTTCCGCAACGAGCGAGATGAGATACGAGTGGCACTCGACGTCCTGACGGACCTCAAGAAGGTCCGCAACATCGGCATCATGGCGCACATCGACGCCGGCAAGACGACGACGACGGAGCGCATCCTCTTCTACACCGGTGTCAACCACAAGATCGGTGAGACGCACGACGGTGCGTCGACCACCGACTGGATGGAGCAGGAGAAGGAGCGCGGCATCACGATCACGTCCGCCGCGGTCACCTCCTTCTGGGAGGGCACCCAGATCAACATCATCGACACCCCCGGCCACGTGGACTTCACGGTCGAGGTGGAGCGCTCGCTGCGCGTGCTCGACGGCGCCGTCGCCGTCTTCGACGGCAAGGAGGGCGTCGAGCCCCAGTCCGAGACCGTCTGGCGCCAGGCCGACAAGTACGACGTCCCGCGCATCGCGTTCGTCAACAAGATGGACAAGCTCGGTGCCGACTTCTACTTCACCGTGCAGACGATCAAGGACCGCCTCGGTGCCGAGCCGCTGGTGATGCAGCTGCCGATCGGCTCCGAGAACGACTTCATCGGTGTCGTCGACCTGCTCTACATGCGCGCCCTGGTCTGGCCGGGCGACGCCAAGGGTGACGTCACCATGGGCGCCAAGTACGAGATCCAGGAGATCCCGGCGGACCTGCAGGCCAAGGCCGAGGACTACCGCAACCACATCGTGGAGCGCGTCGCCGAGTCCGACGACGAGCTCATGGAGAAGTACCTCGGTGGCGAGGAGCTGTCGATCGACGAGCTCAAGGCGGGCATCCGCAAGCTCACGGTCACCTCCGAGCTGTACCCGATCTTCTGCGGCTCCGCCTTCAAGAATCGCGGTGTCCAGCCGATGCTCGACGCGGTCGTCGACTACCTGCCGTCGCCGCTCGACGTGCCGGCCATGAAGGGCCACAAGCCGGGCGACGAGTCCGTCGAGATGACCCGTGAGCCGAGCAAGGAGGCCCCGTTCTCCGCGCTGGCCTTCAAGGTCGCCGCCCACCCGTTCTTCGGCACCCTGACCTTCATCCGGGTCTACTCCGGCCGCGTCGCCGCGGGCTCGCAGGTCGTGAACTCGACCAAGGGCAAGAAGGAGCGCATCGGCAAGCTCTTCCAGATGCACGCCAACAAGGAGAACCCGGTCGAGGAGGCGCTGGCGGGCCACATCTACGCCGCCATCGGCCTCAAGGACACCACCACCGGTGACACGCTCTGCGACCCGAACGACCAGATCGTCCTCGAGTCCATGACGTTCCCGGAGCCGGTCATCCAGGTCGCCATCGAGCCCAAGACCAAGGGCGACCAGGAGAAGCTGTCGACGGCCATCCAGAAGCTTTCCGCCGAGGACCCGACCTTCCAGGTCCACCTCGACGAGGAGACCGGCCAGACGATCATCGCCGGCATGGGCGAGCTCCACCTGGACATCCTCGTGGACCGCATGAAGCGCGAGTTCAAGGTCGAGGCCAACGTCGGCAAGCCGCAGGTGGCCTACCGCGAGACGATCCGTCGTCCCGTCGAGAAGCTCGACTACACCCACAAGAAGCAGACGGGTGGCTCGGGCCAGTTCGCGAAGGTCCAGATCAGCCTCGAGCCCCTGGACACCACCGAGTCCGGCGAGCTCTACGAGTTCGAGAACAAGGTCACCGGTGGTCGCGTGCCGCGCGAGTACATCCCGTCGGTCGACGCCGGTATCCAGGACGCCATGCAGTACGGCGTGCTCGCGGGCTACCCGCTCGTCGGCATCCGGGCGACCCTGCTCGACGGCGCGTACCACGACGTCGACTCCTCCGAGATGGCGTTCAAGATCGCCGGCTCCATGGCGCTCAAGGAGGCCGTCCGCAAGGCCGACCCCGTGCTCCTCGAGCCGATGATGGCCGTCGAGGTGCGTACGCCCGAGGACTACATGGGCGACGTCATCGGTGACATCAACTCCCGCCGTGGCCAGATCCAGGGCATGGAGGACATCAGCGGTGCCAAGGTCGTCCGCGGCCTCGTCCCGCTGTCGGAGATGTTCGGCTACGTCGGCGACCTGCGGTCCAAGACGCAGGGCCGGGCGAGCTTCTCGATGGAGTTTGACTCCTACGCCGAGGTCCCCAAGGCTGTGGCCGAGGAGATCATCAAGAAGACCCGCGGTGAGTGACCGGTAGCATTTACCGGTCGCGCACCACGGTCGTCGGACCAGCACCACCCCCAGTACCACCCACCAGATCCGCGCCACGTCCTACCAGGTCGTACGGCGTATCACCCAGAGAGTCCTGAGGAGGACATCAAGTGGCGAAGGCAAAGTTCGAGCGGACTAAGCCGCACGTCAACATCGGCACCATCGGTCACATCGACCACGGTAAGACGACGCTGACGGCTGCGATTTCCAAGGTCCTGCACGACAAGTACCCGGACCTGAACCCGCAGTTCGCGTTCGAGGACATCGACAAGGCGCCCGAGGAGAAGCAGCGCGGTATCACCATCTCCATCGCGCACATCGAGTACCAGACCGAGTCGCGTCACTACGCGCACGTCGACTGCCCGGGCCACGCCGACTACGTGAAGAACATGATCACGGGTGCGGCCCAGATGGACGGCGCGATCCTCGTGGTCGCGGCCACCGACGGCCCGATGCCGCAGACGAAGGAGCACGTCCTCCTGGCCCGCCAGGTCGGCGTCCCCTACATCGTCGTGGCGCTGAACAAGGCCGACATGGTCGACGACGAGGAGATCCTCGAGCTCGTCGAGATGGAGGTCCGCGAGCTGCTGTCCGACTACGAGTTCCCCGGTGACGACCTGCCGGTCGTCAAGGTCTCGGCGCTCAAGGCCCTCGAGGGCGACGCCGAGTGGGGCCAGTCGGTCCTCAACCTCATGGACGCCGTCGACTCCGCCATCCCGGAGCCGGAGCGCGAGGTCGACAAGCCGTTCCTCATGCCCGTCGAGGACGTCTTCACGATCACCGGTCGTGGCACCGTCGTCACCGGCCGCATCGAGCGCGGCATCCTCAAGGTCAACGAGGAGGTCGAGATCGTGGGCATCCACCCGGGCGCCCCGGCCAAGACCACGGTCACCGGCATCGAGATGTTCCGCAAGCTCCTCGACGAGGGTCGTGCGGGCGAGAACGTCGGTCTGCTCCTGCGCGGTACCAAGCGTGAGGAGGTCGAGCGTGGTCAGGTCATCGTCAAGCCGGGCTCGATCACCCCGCACACCGAGTTCGAGGCCAACGTCTACATCCTGTCCAAGGACGAGGGCGGCCGTCACACGCCGTTCTACGACAACTACCGTCCGCAGTTCTACTTCCGTACGACTGACGTGACCGGCGTTGTCCACCTCCCCGAGGGCACCGAGATGGTCATGCCCGGTGACAACACCGAGATGAGCGTCGAGCTCATCCAGCCGATCGCCATGGAGGAGGGCCTGCGCTTCGCCATCCGCGAGGGCGGCCGCACCGTCGGCGCCGGCCGCGTCACCAAGATCAACAAGTGATCTGACGCCTCGGCTCGTCGAAGGGGCCCCGCAGCTTCGGCTGCGGGGCCCCATTGCGTGTGCCGGTTT
>NZ_JBHUYG010000170.1:0-3511 GCF_042668795.1 Pedococcus sp. NPDC057267
CGCCCGCTTCGTGCTGCGTCTGGGCGCGTGCTCAGGCGTTGGGCTTGCGACCGTGGTTGGCCGCGTTGCCCTTGCGCGAGCGGCGCTTGCGGGCGCGCTTGCTCATGGGAAATCGCTTCCGTCGGGGGGTGGTGGTGCCGTGGAGACACCCGGGCCACCGACCAGTCTCTCACACGCCACTGCGTGGTCCGGCCCTACTGGTGAGTTCCCGCCTGTTTCTCGCGCGATTCTCCCCCGAATGGCGGAGACCGACATTCAAGACTTGGCAAAGAAGGGGTCTACGGACGGCAAAACCCACTGGTTGGCGGGCATCATAGTCCCGTCGACCAAGCGAACCCCTGACGGTTGGCGACAAGTACCGGCCCGAACCAGCCAAACGGATGAGTCCGTACTCGGGCAGAAGGAGCAGCAGCCATGAAGGCTATCACCACCCTCTTCGAGTCCATCCTCACCAACGAGGAGACCATCGTCTGGGCGCCGGCTGAGGGTCCGACCCAGTTCGCCCGTGGTTGGGGCTGGAACCCGGCGGAGTCGGCTGCGCGTGGTTGGGGCTGGAACCCGGCTCTCTGAGTCGCTGCGGCGCAGCCACGCCGCGTCATAGATTGCTTTCGTGAGCACCGATCGTCCGACCCCAGCCCGCCCTCGGCTGGACAGCGTTGCGACGATCAGCTACATCAGCGGAGTTGCCCTACTCGCAGTTGCCTTGGCAGCAGTTGGGTATGCCGTCTCCGGACCTCCTCACGACTGGCTGGCCGTAGCGGTGCTGGCCAGTTTGGGGATAACCAGCTGGGTGCTCCGGGAGACCGATGTCGGGTCCCGGGTCCAGCTGTCGTTCATCAGCATCGTCCTCCTCGCCTCGGCCGTCATCGTCGGGCCGGTCGGGGCCGCCATCGTCGGCGCAGTGGGAACGCTTCTCCAGCTCGACCGGCAGCAGTTCATCGTCCGGTTGTTCAACATGTCGCTGTTCTCGGCGATGGGGTCACTCGGTGGCCTGGTCTACGCCCAGGCGGGCGGGATCCAGGCTTTCGCAGGCAGCGAGTCGGCTGGCACCATCCTCATCTCGGTCGGCGTCCCCCTGATCGTCGCCGACGTCACGCAGTGCCTGCTCAACGCGATCCTCATCGCGGGGGTCCTCCGGGCATCGTCCGGCACCCGGGTCAGGACCCAGATCCTCAAGCTGCTCAGCACCTCCGGACTCGCCTACATCGGGTACGGCGTGATCGGGTTCCTCTTCGTCGTGCTGTGGATCCCGGCGGGTGTCGGCTGGTTCAGCGCCATCCTCGTCCTCGCGCCGCTCGCCGTCGCACAGTGGGCCTTCGGCCAGTACGGCGAGGAGCTGCGCGCCCACGACCGGACGCTGCGCGCCCTCGTCACGGCCGAGGAGAAGAAGGACCCCACCAACGCCGGCCACAGCCAGAAGGTGGCTCAGCTCAGCGAGTGGCTCGCCGAGGCCCTGGGCCTGGGGCACAAGGAGATCCAGGACGTCCGCACCGCCGGGATGCTCCACGACATCGGCAAGGTCGGCGTCCCCGCCCGCTACATCCGCTCACGACGGCCGCTCGAGGACGAGGACTTCGTCGTCATCGCCGAGCACGCGGGGGCCGGTGTGGAGCTGGTCCGTGGCATCGAGTTCCTGTCCGGCTCGCTGGACGGCATCGCCCACCACCACGAGCGTTACGACGGGCTCGGGTACCCCGCCGGGCTGGCCGGCGAGCAGATCCCCCTGGTGGCCCGCATCGTCGCCGTCGCCGACGTCTTCGACGCACTGACCACCGAGCGGTCGTACCGCCCGGCGCTGGGGGTCGAGGACGCGCTGCAGGTCATGCGTGACCGCGCCGGCACCCACCTGGACCCGCTCGTCGTCGACGCGCTGGGCAAGGTGCTCGTGAGGCACCCGTGGCAGCCGACGCCCCGGCCGGACACCTCCTCCACCGCCTCCCTCGCCCTCGACCACGACGAGCCCGAGGTGTCGGACCGGCTCGCGGTGCGCCAGGACCTGCGCGAGCGCATCCACGGCGTCCCCGACGTGCAGCGTCCCGCCCAGGTGACCACGTGAACGCGGGCTGGCGGACCGTCCGGCTCGGTGCCCCCATCGCCGTCCTCGCCGTGGTCGTGGTGGTCGCGGCGTGGTGGTCGGCCGCCCCGTCGTTCGGGTCGCTCGTCAGCGACGAGTGGGGCCGGCTGGTCCTCTTCCTCGTCGCCATCGCGCTGGGGGAGACCGCACGGCTGACCATCCTCACCGGGCGCGAGACCGCCCCCATGTCCACGGCTGCGGCCCTCGGGCTCGCCTTCTCGACCATCGCTGCCGACGGCCGGCCGGGGGTCGGCGCCGACGTCGTCATCGCCGTCATCAGCGCGGGCATGCTCGTGGGCCAGGTGCTGCGCCGGGTCACCGGGTCGGGGGCCCAGTGGGGGGACACCGCGGCCCGGCTGATCGGCGCCTCGGTGGCGCCCCTGCTCTTCCGGCAGGTCCACTTCGGCGGCCGGACGCTGCTCGACTGGGAGAAGGAGTGGGGCCGCGACCGGTGGCTGGTGGCCGTCGTCATGCTGCTCGTGGGTGCCGTCGCGATGCTCGTCGACCTGACGCTCGAGGCCTGCATCCGGGCCGACGCGCAGGAGTCGCCGCTGCTGCCGGCGATCCTGGACGAGTACCGGTCGGTGGGGCCGCTCGCCACCGCCCTCGTCACCTCGGGCGCGCTCATCGCCCTGGCGGAAGTGGCCATCGGTGTCGCCTCGGTCCCGCTGTTCCTCTTCCCGTTGGTCCTCACCTACTTCGCGGTGCAGCGGTACGCCTCGATCCGCACCACCTACCGGCAGACGATCGGCGCACTGTCCTCGCTCACCGACCTCGCCGGGTACACCGGCACCGGCCACGGTCAGCACGTCGCGGACCTCGCGGTAGCCGTCGGGCGTGACCTCGGTATGAGCCACCGTGAGCTGACCGACCTCGAGTATGCCGCGCTGCTGCACGACCTGGGCCAGGTCGCCCTGCGCGAGCCGATCCCGCGGGGGGCGACGGTCATGGCGGCGCCCGTCGACCAGCAGCGGATCGCCTCGGACGGGGCCGAGATCGTCCGGTCGACGGGTGTGCTCGACCAGGTGGCCGGCATCCTGCAGGCACAGACCACGCCCTACCGCCAGGTGCGCGAGTTCGGCCAGGACCTCCCGTTGTCGAGCCGGATCGTCAAGGTCGCCAACGCCTACGTCGACCTCGCCGGGCCGGACGACGCGCAGGACGAGCACGCGATGGAGCGCATCCACCTCGGGCTCGGCTACGAGTACGACCCCCGCGTCGTCGACTCGCTCTCGCGGGTCCTCACCCGCCGCCGGCAGCGCGCCAGCTCCTGAGTGCGGAACCGGCTCCGCGGCACACGCGCCACGCCGGCTCCGCGGCATACGGGCCGCGCCGGCTGCGCGGCACACGCGCCGCGCCAGCTCCGCGGCATACGGGCCGCGCGGGTCCTGCCGCACACGCCGACCCACGGCACACGGCGAAGGGGTGGTGCCGGAC
>NZ_JBHUYG010000171.1:0-3372 GCF_042668795.1 Pedococcus sp. NPDC057267
AGCCGGGCACGGGGCGCTTCTCCCCGCGCAGCTCGTCGTCGAGGGTGTCGCCGAGCTCGTCCTTCTCGCTCTCGGCGGCGGCGAACACCGAGGCGCCCGGCCGGTTGCCGGCCCTGACCTCGTTGAAGAGCACGTTGAGCAGGACGGCGACGACCGCGGTCGCGCTGATGCCCGAGTGCATGATCGTGGCGAACCAGTCCGGGAAGCGGTCCCAGAACGTCGGCGCGGCGATCGGGATGATGCCGACGGCGATCGCCACCGACACGATGACCATGTTGAGGTTGTCGTGGTACCTCACCCGCGACAGCGTCCGGATCCCGCTGGCAGCCACCGAGCCGAAGAGCACGATGCCGGCGCCGCCGAGGACGGGGTACGGGATCGCGGCGACGACCGACCCCACGACGGGGAGCAGGCCGAGCAGGAGGAGCACCCCGCCACCGGCGGCCACGGCATACCGGCTCTTGATACCGGTGAGCGCGACCAGGCCGACGTTCTGCGCGAAGGCGCTGGCGGGGAACGTGCCGAACACGGGGGCGACCGTCGTGGCGGCCATGTCGGCGCGCAGGCCGTCGGCCACCCGTCGGGCGTCGACGGGCGTGCCCACGATCTCGCCGATGGCGAGGATGTCGGCGGTGGTCTCGGTCATGATGACGAAGACGACGATGGTCATCGAGACGATGGCGCCGGCCTGGAACGTCGGTGAGCCGAAGTGGAACAGCTGCGGCAGGGCAACGATCTTGGCGTCGCCCACGGAGGAGAAGTCCGCGCGGCCGGTGAGGGCCGCGATGACCGTGCCCACGACGAGGCCGATGAGGATCGACAGGCGCGAGACCGCCCCCTGGAAGACCCGGCTGATGACGAGGATGACCAGGAGCGTCAGCCCGGCGAAGCCGATGTTGCCCATCGACCCGAAGTCGGGCGCCTTGTCGTTGTTGCCCATGGCCCACCGGAACGCGACCGGCAGCAGCGACAGGCCGATCACGGTGATGATGCTGCCGGTGACGACGGCCGGGAACAGCCGGACGAGCTGGGCGAAGAAGGACGAGGCCACGAGGCCGACGAGCCCGGCCACGATGATCGAGCCGAAGACCGGGCGCAGGCCGCCCTCGCTCGCGATCGCCACCATCGTCGACACGCTGGCGAAGGAGATGCCCTGGACGATCGGCAGCCGGCTGCCGAACGGTCCGAGGCCGAGGGTCTGCAGGAGGGTCGCCAGGCCGCTGACGAACAGGCCGGCCGTGACGAGCAGGGCCATGTCGGTGGGCTTGAGGACTGCGGCGCCGCCGACGATCAGCGGGGGCGCGATGACGCCCCCGTACATCGTCAGGATGTGCTGGGTGCCGTAGGCGAGGAGGGGACCGGGACCGTACTTCTGGTCCTCGGGACGGCCCTGGTGCTGGCGCGGGTTCGCGGGCGCGGACGTCGTTGTCCGCCTGCTCAGTCGCACGCCGGCCTCAGCAGAAGCCGGGGACGGTGAGCCAGGCGTCGCCGGCGTCGGAGCCGCCCTCGCGCTGGACCGTCGCCTCGATGAGGCCGTAGGGGCGGTCGGCGGCGATGAACACCTCGCCGTCGTTCTCCACCCCGAAGGGGCTGAGGTCGACGAGGAAGTGGTGCTTGTTGGGCGCCGAGAACTTGATCTCGGCCACCTCGGGGTGGGACTCGAGGACGGCCGACCCCATGGCGTAGAGCGACTGCTGCAGCGCGTGGCTGTAGGTCGTCGCAAAGGTCTCGAGCAGCACGGTGCGGATGTCGTCGAACGACTTGTTCCAGTCGACGCCCTCGGTGGTCTCGTAGCGCCAGCGGGCGACGAGCGAGGTGGCGAGGATGCGGTCGTCCGCCTCCTGCAGGGTCGTGTACTCGTCCTGGAGGAAGCCCTTGAACTCCGAGCCGGTCGACTTGAGGATCACGAGGTCCTTCAGGCCGGAGACGACCCACTGGCGCGGGGTGTCGCCGCTGCGGTCCTGGGTGACGACGGTGGTGCGCACCTCGCCGCCGCGGCGGGCGAAGGCGTGGTCGTGGCCCTGCCCGCCGACGTCGATGCGGTCCCAGGCGTACTCCTCGACCTCGACCCGGCTGGCCGTGGCGGCCGGCGTGACGTCGAGGAAGCGGGAGCCGAGCGCGAGCGCGTAGTCCTCCGGGGAGGTGATGCCGTGCTGCTTGGCGAAGGCGAACGCCGTGTTCTTCTGGGTGTCGGTCGGCAGGACGTTGGCCTGGTCGCCGGTGACGTGCGCGTCGGTGAAGTCGCCGCGCAGGGCGCTGGAGACGTTGAGGTCGCGGATCTCGTGGCGGGCCGTGTCGCGGTAGATCCGCACGACGCGGTTCTCCGCCTTGCCGTACTGGTTGGGTCCGAGGACGAAGGTCATGACAGGTGCTCCTCGCGGGTGCTCCGTCGGGCCGCGCGGCTGGTGCCGGGGCGAGTGGGTTCGGGTCCGGGTGCCCGCGCTGTGCGGGGCCGTGTGCCGCGGCACGAGGGCCGGTGGGCCGTGTGCCGCGTGGCGCTTGGGATGGTGCGCCGATCGGTTCCTGATTCCGTGATGCGGAAACCTATTTACGAATGATGGAACGATAGGTGTGCGCTGGAGCTGCGTCAACAGTTTGTTGAAAACGAGTGTGGCCGAATTTCGCCCCTACGAGAAGGGGGTTCGGGCGGAGATGTCCGACATGACCGGCACGCCGGGCCTCCATGGCGCTCAGCCGGCCGGTGGCTCCGCGGGCTCGCGCACCCGGTTCAGGTAGTTGTAGACGGTGAACCGGGTCAGGCCCATCGCCTCGGCCACGGTCTCCGCGCTGCGGCGCATCTCGAACGCGCCGCGCTCCTCGAGCAGCCGCACCGCCTGCTGCTTCCCTGCCCGAGGCAGGTCGGCGAGCGGGCTGCCGAGCTCCTCCTCGACGGCCGCGATGAGGCGCGCCAGCCCGTCGGACAGGTCGGGTGCCGGCGCGGTCCGGCGACCCGCACCCCGGCGGCGGGCCGCCGCGAGCTGGGGGGCAGGCACCTCGCCGAGCGGCGCCGCGAGGTCGCTGACGGTGAGCGTCACCCGGGTGGCACCCTGAGCGAGGGCGGCGCGGACGGCCTCGGCCACGGCGGTCACGACCGCGTCGGCGTCGCCGTCGACGGCGGTGCCCAGGGGGCCGAGGTCGGGCTCGAGGCCGGCATCCGTCAGGGCGGCAGCGGCTGCGGTCACGTGCGCGGGGACGTGCTCGCCCTCCCCGTGGAACGGCTCGGTGGTGAACTCGGCTCGCACCCGCATGGCGCTCACGGTACTTCGCAGCGGTCCCGACCGTGCACATACCTCTGCCAGCAGAGGAAGAAGCGACCCAGCAGAGGGTGGAACCTGCGCTGGGGGCCCCCACCACCGCCAGCCCACGGGGGCC
>NZ_JBHUYG010000172.1:0-3276 GCF_042668795.1 Pedococcus sp. NPDC057267
CTCGGCGCGGGGCGTCGTGCCGGCGGCCCGGCGCCGTCGAGCGTCAGGGGCGCGGGCCGCCCAGCACGCCCGCGTCGAAGGCCTTGAGGACCGACGCCTTGTCGGCGGCGCTCAGCGTCCCGGCCTTGACCGCAGCGTCCAGCCGCGTGACGAGCTCCGACCGGTGCTCGGCCTCCCGCTGGGAGCGCACCGAGTCCAGCGCGGCCTGCACCTTGGCCTCGCTCACGCCCAGCGCCTTGGCCAGGGCAGCCGCCATCGCCTTCTCGCGGGCCGCCCGGTCCGCCTCGGAGGGCCGCGTGCCCGGCGCCGGCCGCGTGGACGGCCTCGTCGCCTCCCGCGCCGACTGCAGCGCGGCGGACAGCTTCGACTCGCTCACACCGAGGGCCTTGGCGAGGGCGGCCGTGTCCATGCCCATGCCTGGACCGCCGCGGTGGCCACCCGGGCCGTGGCCGTCCCCGTCGCCGTCCGGGCGGGGTGCGGCGGGCGCGGTGGTCGTCGTGCTGGTGGGGGTGGGCGTGGAGCTGGCGAACGCCTGGCTCGCCCCGATCCCTGCGGCGACGGCGGCGACGGCGCCGACCGCGGCGACCTTGACTGACCTGCTGACGGGGGTCATGCGGACTTCCTCTCGTGGTTCTGCACGGTGCCGCGCAACCGTGCGGGGCACCTGCCACGATGCTGGCGGCCGGGGCTTGCCCCCAGCCGTGCCCGGCCTGTCAGGAACCTGTCACCCGCCGCCGCCCTCCTGCGCGGCCGACGAGCGCCGCCGGAGCTCGCGGCCCTCGGCGACCTGGGCCGCCAGCTTCTCCTCCTTCTTCCTGGAGACGCGGGTGTCCCGGGGCGGGAGCTGCAGGGTCTCCTCGGCGACGATGCCGGACTGCAGCTGGCGGGCACGCTCGAGCTCGGAGTCGACCTCGGCGCCGAAGAGCAGCGCGAGGTTGGTGAGCCAGATCCACAGGAGGAAGACGATGACGCCGGCGAGCGAGCCGTACGTCTTGTCGTAGTGCCCGAAGTTGGCGACGTAGAAGCCGAACAGCGCCGACGCCACCACCCACACCACGATGGCGATCGTCGCCCCGACGCTGATCCAGCGGAACCGGGGCTGCCGGACGTTCGGAGTGGCGTGGTACAGCAGGGCCACCAGCAGGACGACGACGACGAGCATGACCGGCCACTTGGCGATGTTCCAGACGGTGACCGCCGGGCCGCCGAGGCCGATGGTGTCGCCGACGGTGCGGGCCACCGGGCCGGTCACGACCAGCCCGACCAGCACGAGCGCGACCAGCACGACGCCGACCAGGGTGACGAGCAGCTGCACCGGGCGCAGCTTCCAGAACGGGCGCCCCTCGTCGATCTGGTAGACCCTGTTCATCGCCCGGCCGAACGCGCCGACGTAGCCCGACGCCGACCACAGCGCGCCGAGGACGCCGACCACCAGGCCCAGGCCCGCCGCGTGGGACGAGGTCATCTGGTCGATGGGTCCGCGCAGCTGGTCGGCTGCACCGCCCGCGCCGAGCTGGCGGAGCATGTCGAGCATCGTGGAGGTGGTCGACCTCCCCTGCCCGAAGACACCGAGCAGGGAGACGAGGGCCAACAGGCCGGGGAAGACGGCGAGCACCGCGTAGTACGTCAGGGCCGCCGCGAGGTCGGTGCACTGGTCACGCCCGAACTCGGCCCAGGCCTTCTTCGCCGTGTAGGTCCAGGCCGGCTTGTCCAGCTGTGGGGGCGAGTCGACCTTCTCCTCGGCCTCCTCCGGTGGCGCCGTGGCACCCCGCCGCGCGCTGCTGCCCTCGTCGGCCATCGTGCTCCTGTCCCGTGCTGTCGTGGTCTCCCCCACGTCCTGCCCGCTACCGCTCGCGCCAAACCCGGCCGGAAGCGGCTCATGACAGCCCTGCGCAGGACAGAATCGGCTCCATGACCTCGCCCCCTGAGGGACCGGGCCGCGCCCGCCAGTCGCTCGTCTACCGCGCCGGCGTCCTGGGCCACCGACCCGCCGTCCCCACCGACTTCGCCGAGCTCGAGTCCCGGGCCCGCGCGCAGATGTCGCCTCGGGCCTGGGCGTACGTCGCCGGCGGGGCCGGCGAGGGCGCCACGATGCGTGCCAACCGTGAGGCCTTCGACCGGTGGCGGATCCTGCCCCGCATGGGCGCGGGCCACGTGGTCCGGGACCTGTCCGTCGACCTGTTCGGGCGCACGCTGCCCACTCCGCTGCTCCTCGCCCCCATCGGTGCCGCCGCGCTGGCCCACCGCGACAGCGACCTGCACATCGGCCGTGGCGCCGCGGCGGCCGGCGTCCCGTACGTGCTGTCCAACCAGGGGTGCTCGCCCATGGAGGACGTCGCGGCGGTGATGGGCGGCTCCCCGCGCTGGTTCCAGCTGTACTGGTCGACCGACGAGCCCCTCGTCGACAGCCTGCTGCGCCGGGCGGAGGCCAGTGGAGCCGAGGCCGTCGTGGTCACCCTCGACACGACGATGCTCGGCTGGCGGCCTCAGGACCTCAACCTCGGCAGCCTGCCCTTCAGCCAGGGCATCGGGATCGCGCAGTACACGTCCGACCCGCGGTTCCGGGAGATCGTCGGTGAGCGGGTCGCGGCCGCGGCGGCCCGAGGCGGCAAGGCCGACGTGCAGGTGACCGTCGGCGCCCTGCGGTCGCTGCTGTCGATCAGCCGCGAGCACCCCGGGGGCACCCGGGCGAACCTGCGCTCCCCCGAGCCCCGAGCGGCCGTCGAGACCTTCCTCGACATCTACTCCAACCCCGGCCTGACCTGGGAGACGCTGGCCACGGTCAAGCAGCGCACCTCGCTGCCGGTTCTGGTCAAGGGCGTGCTGCACCCCGACGACGCGCGACGGGCCGTCGAGGCAGGCATGGACGGCATCGTGGTCAGCAACCACGGCGGGCGCCAGGTCGACGGTGCGGTCGCGTCCCTGGACGCCCTGCCGGCGGTCCGGCAGGCAGTGGGGCCGGAGCTGCCGGTCCTGCTCGACAGCGGGGTCCGCTCCGGGTCGGACGTGGTCAAGGCGATGGCGCTCGGCGCGACAGCGGTGCTGCTCGGACGCTCGTACGTGTACGGGCTGGCGCTGGCGGGGGCCGACGGGGTGCGCGACGTCGTGGCCAACGTCGTCGCCGAGCTCGACCTCACCCTCGGGCTGAGCGGCGTGGGGTCGGTGCGCGACCTCACCCCCGACCTCCTGGTCGCGGCACCCTGACAGCCGCCACCGGTCGTCCCCGGCCGGCCCGACGGCATACCGGCACACGCAAAGGGGCCCCGCAGCCGAAGC
>NZ_JBHUYG010000173.1:0-3143 GCF_042668795.1 Pedococcus sp. NPDC057267
CACCGCTTCGGCGGTGGGGCGCCGTCGTCGTGTGGCAGGCGCGGGCAGCCGCGTCGCCACGCGTCCGGCGCAACCCGGGTGCTTCCCGTGTTTCGGAAGTTACGCGTTTTGCCGTTGAGTACGCCGCGTGCAGCGCTTATCCTCGCCGCACCTGTCCGCGCTCGGACCGCCGAGCGCTGTGGAAGCGAGGGGCGCGGCACGATGGTTGACACGGCGAGAGCCAGCACGACGGCGGCGGCCAGCCGAGCGCCCTCCCGGAGCTCGACCACCGCCCGCGTGGCGAAGGCGGCCACGGCGGCCACGGCCAAGACGACGACCAAGGCTGCCGCCGCCTCCAAGGCGTCGGCGTCCAAGGGGACGAAGACCGCCCCGACCTCCAAGGCGGCCACGAGGAAGTCGGCTCCGGCGTCCACGACGACGAAGGCCGCGGCGAGGACCGCCTCGACCCACCAGGCGACGGCCACCAAGGCTGCCGCCCGCAAGGCCACACCGACCACGAAGGCTGCGCCCGTGAAGAAGAGTGCCGCGAAGACAGCTGCGTCCACGGCAGCCACCCCCGCCAAGAAGTCCGTTGCCACCAAGGCAGCCGCCGCGAAGAAGGTGGCCCCGGCCACGAAGGCGGCCCCCGCCAAGAAGGCGGCCCCGGCCACGAAGGCAACCCCGGCCACGAAGGCAGCCGCCGCGAAGAAGGCTGCCCCCGCGAAGAAGGCGGCTCCGGCCACGAAGGCCGCCGCCGCCAAGAAGGCGACGAAGTCGCCGGCGACGCTCGTCGTCCGGGCCGACGAGTCGCCCTGGACGGCCCAGGAGCTCAAGGCGGTCCGCTCGGAGATCGAGGCCGACGTGCAGCGGCTGCGCAGCGAGATCACCGACGCCGAGGCGGAGCTCGTCGGCCTCATGCGTGACGCGGGCGACGGTGCCGGTGACGACCAGGCGGACGCCGGGGCGAAGACGTTCGAGCGCGAGCAGGAGATCTCCCTGGCGAACAACGCCCGCGAGATGCTGGAGCAGAACCTCCACGCGCTCGAGCGGCTCGACAACGGGACCTACGGCGTGTGCGAGTCCTGCGGCAACCCGATCGGCAAACTTCGCCTCCAGGCCGCTCCTCGTGCGACCCTATGCGTGACATGCAAGACGAAGCAGGAGCGCCGCTGATCCCGGCCGACGACCAGACCCCCTCCACCACCACCTCCTCGCCGAACCGGCGACGGCTCTTCGTGCTCCTCGCCGCAGCGGCGGCCACGGCATACGTCCTCGACCAGGTGACCAAGGCCTGGGCGCTCGCCGCGCTCACCCCCGGTGACCCGGTGCCGCTCGTCGGGGACTTCATCCGGCTCAACCTCATCCGCAACCCCGGTGCCGCGTTCTCCATCGGCAACGGCGCGACGTGGGTGCTGACCCTCATCGCGTTCGGAGTGCTGGCGTTCATCGTGCGCACCGCGAGGCGCATCGGCAGCACCTCCTGGGCGTGGGCACTGGGGCTGTTGTTCGGCGGCTCGGTCGGCAACCTCACCGACCGCATGGTGCGCGAGCCGGGGCCCGGGCGTGGCCACGTCGTCGACTTCATCGACTACTTCGGCCTGTTCATCGGCAACGTCGCCGACATCGCCATCGTGGGCTCCGCGGTCCTCATCGGCCTGCTCGCCCTGCGGGGCATCAGCGTCGACGGCACCCGGCCCGAGCAGGGCCGCCACGAGGCCGGGCACGAGGCGACGCATGTCTGACACGCGCACCCTGTTCGTGCCCGACGGCCTCGAGGGAGAGCGCGTCGACGCAGCACTCGCTCGACTCTTCGGCGTCTCGCGGACCAAGGCCGCCGAGCTCGCGGCGTCCGGCCACGTCCAGGTGAACCACTCCAGCGCGGGCAAGTCCGACCGGGTGAGTGCGGGGGACCTGCTCGAGGTGGCACTCCCGGCGCCGCGGACCGGTCCGGCCGTCGAGGTGCGAGCCGAGCCGGTGCCGGGGATGACCATCGTCCACGACGACGACGACCTGGTGGTGGTCGACAAGCCGGTGGGGGTGGCCGCGCACCCCAGCGTCGGCTGGGCCGGCCCCACTGTGGTGGGCGGCCTCGCCGCGGCCGGCTTCCGCATCGCCACGAGCGGCGCCAGCGAGCGGCAGGGCATCGTCTCCCGGCTCGACGTCGGCACCTCCGGCCTCATGGTCGTGGCCAAGTCCGAGTACGCCTACAGCGTCCTGAAGCAGGCGTTCCGCTCGCGGTCGGTCGACAAGAAGTACCACGCGCTCGTCCAGGGCCTGCCCGACCCGGTCGTCGGCACCATCGACGCGCCCATCGGCCGCCACCCGAGCTACGACTACAAGTTCGCCGTGATGGAGAAGGGCAAGCCGAGCGTCACCCACTACGAGGTGATCGAGGCGTTCCGCGCCGCGAGCCTGCTCGACATCCACCTCGAGACCGGCCGCACGCACCAGATCCGGGTCCACTTCAGCGCCCTGCACCACCCGCTCGCCGGTGACCTCACCTACGGCGCCGACCCGACGCTGGCACGCCGGCTGGGCCTGGAGCGGCAGTGGCTGCACGCCGTGGGACTGGGGTTCGAGCACCCCGGCACGGGCAGGTACGTCTCGTTCGAGAGCCCGTACCCGCAGGACCTGCAGGACGCCCTCGACCGTCTCTGACGCGGTGCCGGCCCACGGCCGCGTGCACCCAGCACCAGGGAGCCGGGAGGGTCGTGGGACCAGCAGACCGCACGCTCAGGGTGGTCGACCGGCATCGTCGCAGGTCAGAGGCGTGCAGGGACGAGGGACGGGCGCTGGGTGAGGGCCGGGGAGGGCGGGATTTTGGACCTCGGCCGGCACGGTGCTACAGTTTCGTCATCGCCGAACGCCAAGCGCGCGAGGTCCTGGACCGCCTCTTCTCGAGGCGGAGGGGATTTGACGCCCAAGATGCGAAGCGATTAACCTAGAACGGTTGCCCCGGAAACATCCGCGAGAAATCGCAGTGTCGATGGTGCGCGTCCGATCCTTGAGAACTCAACAGCGTGTCAAAAATCGATGCCAATTACCTCGTCTCGGGGTGGCTCGTGGCCAGGCTTTGATGGTTTGGTTGTGGGTTGCTTCGAACGAATTTTCCTTTGGTTGACAATGAATTTCTGGCAATTTTGCTAGTTGTTCTTGCTCAGTCA
>NZ_JBHUYG010000174.1:0-3074 GCF_042668795.1 Pedococcus sp. NPDC057267
CGGTGCGCGAGCGGGCGGCGCGGGCCCCCCCCGGCCCGCCGGGGGGGGGGGGCGCCCCGCGCCGGGGGCGGGGGGGGGGGGGGCGCCCCCGCGGGGGCCGGCGCAGCCCGAGGGCGCGCCGGCCGCCGGCAGCACCACCCCATCCCGACCCTTCTGCCGGAAGGAAGGTGCCTGTCATGAGCGCAGCCACCGACACACCCCGCACCACCTCGCGCACGTCCCGCCACCCCGTCGACGAGGTGCTGCCGGTCCCACGGCTCGCCGTCTACGGCTTCCAGCACGTCCTGGCGTTCTACGCCGGCGCGGTCATCGTGCCGATCCTGCTCGCCAGCGCCATCGGCCTGTCGACCCAGCAGCTGATCCACCTCATCAACGCCGACCTCTTCACGTGCGGCATCGCCTCGATCATCCAGTCCGTCGGGTTCTGGAAGGTGGGCGTGCGCCTGCCGCTGCTGCAGGGCGTGACCTTCACGGCGGTGTCGCCGATGATCGCGATCGGCCTCGCGGCCGGTGGTGGCACCGACGGCCTGCTCGTCATCTACGGCGCGGTCATCGTCGCCGGCCTCTTCACCTTCCTCATCGCGCCCTACTTCAGCAGGCTGATCCGGTTCTTCCCACCGGTCGTCACGGGGTCGGTCATCACGATCATCGGCCTGGCCCTGCTGCCCGTGGCCGCGGCGGACGCGGCCGGCGGCGCCGGCCCGACGCTGCACCCCGAGAGCGGCGCCAACCTGGCATACGCGATCGGCACGCTCGCGCTCATCGTCGCGATCCAGCGCATCTTCAAGGGCTTCATGGCCACGGTGGCGGTCCTGGTGGGCCTCGTCGTCGGCACGCTCGTCGCGTGGGCCCTGGGCGACGCCAACTTCGACGCCGTGTCGGGCTCGGGCTGGGTCGGCGTCACGACGCCGTTCCACTTCGGCTGGCCCAGGTTCTCGATCGCCGCGATCATCTCGATGATCGTCGTCATGCTCATCACCGCCGTCGAGACGACCGGTGACGTCTTCGCCACCGGCGAGATCGTCGAGAAGCGGGTCGGCCGCGACGACATCGCGCGGGCCCTGCGGGCCGACGGCCTGTCGACCACCATCGGCGGCGTCTTCAACTCCTTCCCGTACACCTGCTTCGCCGAGAACGTCGGCCTCGTCCGGCTGACTCGGGTCAAGAGCCGGTGGGTCGTCGCCGCCGCCGGCGCGATCATGATCCTCATCGGACTCGTGCCCAAGGCGGGAGCGATCGTCGCGGGCATCCCGCACCCGGTCCTCGGCGGCGCCGCTCTCGCCATGTTCGCCACCGTCGCTGTGGTCGGCTTCCAGACGTTGTCGCGGGTCGACTTCCACGACCACCGCAACGTCGTCATCGTCGCGACGAGCGTCGGCCTGGCGATGTACGTCACCGCCCAGCCCGACGTGGCCAAGGCCGTCCCGCAGTGGGCGCAGATCATCCTCGGCTCGGGCATCACCCTCGGCTCCATCACGGCGATCGTCCTCAACCTGCTCTTCCACCACGTGGGCACGAGCCGCGGCCCGGCCGTCGCCGGCGCCCCCGGCAGCGGGCTGGTCCGCCTGGCCGAGGTGAACTCGATGTCGCGCGAGCAGTTCGTCGACACCTTCGGCGGCCTCTTCCAGGGCCCGCGGTGGGCGGCCGAGCGGGCTTACGACAGCAGGCCGTTCAGCGACACGACCGACCTGCGTCGCTCGTTCCAGGAGGCGCTGTTCTCCGCGACCGCGGAGGAGCAGCGGCAGCTCATCGACGCCTACCCCGACCTGGGTGCCGACAGCGTGGCCGAGGGCATGGAGGGCCAGGGCTCGCTCGTCGACCAGGCCTCGCTCGGCCTCACCCGCCTCGACGAGAAGGCGCAGGGCGAGCTGGCCGACCTGACCAGCCGGTACCGCGACCGGTTCGGCTTCCCCCTCGTCACCTGCGTGCGCGACCGCGACTCCTTCGAGCAGATCGTGCGGGCAGGATGGGACCGGCTCGAGAACTCCGAGTCGCAGGAGCACGCCGCCGCGCTCGTGGAGATCGCCAAGATCGCCGGGTACCGGTTCGACGACCTCGTCGCCGACGCCAACCCGATCCACGCGGCCCGTGCCCGCTTCGCCCACGACTGAGGAGGACGGGTGACCCTGACGGAGTTCAACGCGCTGCCGCCGCAGGACGCGGACGCGGTCCTCACCCGGTGCCTCCCGGTGCCGCGGTGGGTGGCCGCCGTCCGTGACGGCCGCCCGTACGCCGCGTGGCCCGAGCTCGAGGCCCGGGCGAGCGACGCGGCCGCTCACCTCGACGACGGCGAGCTCGACGACGCGCTGGCCGGCCACCCGCGGATCGGTGAGCGGGCGTCCTCGCCCGCCCACCACGCGGAGGCCAGCGCCCGCGAGCAGTCGGGGGTCGACCGGTCCGACGCCCAGGTGGCGCGGGAGCTCGCCGAGGGCAACGCGGCATACGAACGGCGGTTCGGGCGGGTGTTCATCATCCGCGCCGCCGGCCGGTCGGCACCCGAGGTGCTGGCCGAGCTCGACCGTCGGCTCGGCAACGACGACGCCACCGAGCGCGACGAGACCGTCCGACAGCTGCGCGAGATCGCGCTGCTCCGACTCCGGGAGGTGGCCTCCTGATGGGGACCCTCAGCACGCACGTCCTCGACACCAGCCTCGGGCGGCCGGCCCAGGGCGTCGGCATCCGCCTCGAGACGGCGGCCGGCGACCCGGTGGGGGAGGGCGTCACCGACGCGGACGGCCGGGTCGGCACGATCGGGCCCGACCGGCTCGAGGCCGGCGACTACCGGCTGCGGTTCGCGTCGGGCGAGTACTTCGCCGCGCAGGGGACGGCCGGGTTCTACCCGGAGGTCGTCGTCGTCTTCACCATCGGCGACGCCGACCAGCACTACCACGTGCCGGTGCTGCTCAACCCCTACGGCTACAGCACCTACCGGGGCAGCTGACCCGGTAGGCGCGGCCGGTCACGGCTGCGCCGCCGCTGCCCGCGGATATATCTGCGCCGCAGCGTGAGACGTCCTCCGGCGGCTGTTGACGCCGCCGGAGGCCGACTCCTACCCACTCACTAGTTGGTAAACG
>NZ_JBHUYG010000175.1:0-3064 GCF_042668795.1 Pedococcus sp. NPDC057267
CCCCTCGAGCGGGGGGCACGCGGCGTTCTGGGCCGCGTCCGCGGGCGTGTGGACCCGGCCTGTGGGCGGATGGCCCGTCTCGCGGGCGCAGTTGCCGTGGCAGGCTGGGTGCGTGGTGGAGATGGAGCGCGCGGAGTTCGAGCAGGCGGTGGACGCTGCCCTCGACGGGGTCCCGGCCGAGCTGCTGCGCCTGATGGACAACGTGGTCATCTTCCTCCAGGACGAGCCGCCGGCCGACGAGCCCGACCTCCTGGGCGTCTACGAGGGCGTGCCCCTCACGGAGCGCGGTGAGGCGTGGGCGACGGGCGCCCTCCCCGACCGCATCACGGTCTTCCGGGGGCCGCTGACGCGGATGTGCGACACCAGGGACGAGCTCGTCGAGGAGGTCGCGGTGACCGTGGTCCACGAGATCGCCCACCACTTCGGCATCGACGACGACCGGCTGCACGAGCTGGGCTGGGGCTGACGGCTGCCCGGCCCGGCGCGGGACAGCCCCGGCGCCGCCAGCGAGGCAGCGGCAGCCCCACCGCCGTCAGCGAGGCAGGGGGGACAGCCCCACCGCCGGCAGCGAGGCGGGGACAGCCCCAGCGCCGTCAGCGAGGCAGGGACAGGCGGAACGCCGCCGCCATCGAGGCAGCCCCGGCCGCGCGCCCCAGCGGGTCGGTGCGCGTCACCTCGGCGTAGAGCCGGGTGAGCGAGTAGTGGTCGAGCGGCGCCGACACGACCACGTGGTGCAGTGACGGGTGCGCCACCACGGTGAGCACCCGGTTGCCGGATGACTGGTCGTCCTCGTCGGCCGTGAGCACGACGACGAGCCGGCCCGAGCGCCAGTCGGGTCCCGCCTCGATGCGCGTCATCCACGTCCGGAACCAGTCGTCGGCGACGCCGAGGGCGCAGTCGTGCGCGTCGTGGCACAGGTCCGGAACCACCATGCCGGCGGCAGGGAGCGTCCCGCCGGCGATGGCCGCCGGCAACGCGTCGAGCGGCAGGTCGTGGCGGTCGCAGGCCGCCCGCTCCGCGGGGAAGTACGCCCAGGGGTTGTGCTTGACGGCATACCGGCCGCCCGGAACCGGCTGGCACGCGCGACCCATGCCCTCCACGTAGACCGCAGCGGTCGAGCCGGCAGCCAGCGCGCGGCCGAAGACGGTCGCCCCGGTCAGGGGGTGCTGCGCGGGGGGCGCGTCGTCCGTGACCCCGTGGGTGCTGCCCGAGGCGATGGCCAGGTAGTTGGGGAGCGACGGGTGGCGCACCGCCGACCAGCCGGTGGCGTAGCCGTACCGCTGGGCGAGCGCCTCGGTGTACGGCATCTGGGCTCGCATCTGGGACAGCGAGTGGTTCTCCATGACGACCACGAGCAGCTTGGTGGGGGCCGCGGAGGTGCCGACGGACGTCGCCCCGGTCGACCGAGTCGCACCGGTGGGTGCCGTCGTCGGGCGGCCTGGGCCGACACCCGTCGACGGCGACGCTGACGCGGTCGTGCGCGCCGGCGTGGAGGTGTTCCCGACGCGGTCGGGTGAACCACCGGCGCAGCCCGCGCCGAGGGCCACCAGGGCTGCCAGGCCTGCTCCGTGGAGCCGTCGGGCGACCCGGCCGCGCCGGACGGGGCCGGTCCCCGCGGCGCGACCGTCAGGGCGGCTCACTCCGGGCGCCTCAGACGAGGGCGCTCTGCTTCACCCAGTCGGCGTAGGAGTACTGCCAGACCCCGATGCCCTCGGTCGGCTGGAAGACCCGGCTGGACCCGGTGAAGACCACGACGTCGCCCGCCTTGGACACGCCGTACATCCACGCGGCCTCGCTCGGCGACATGTTGACGCACCCGTGGCTGACGTTGGTGCTGCCCTGCGAGCCGACGGACCACGGCGCCGAGTGGAGGTACTCCCCCGTCCAGGTGACCCGCATGGCGTCCTGCGTCGTGATCTTGTAGTACCCGGGGTCGCCCTTCTTGATCCCGATGGTCGTCGAGTCCATGACCACGGTCCCCTCCTTGCGGATGATGACCTTGATCCCCGATCGGGTCTCCGTCTGCGGACCCGGGCGACCAGCGCTGATCGGGATGGTGCGCAGGACCTTGCCGTTCTGGGTGACGGTCATGACGTGGTGGGCGATGTCGACGGTCGAGATCATCGCCGAGCCCACCGTGAAGCTCGCGCTGTCGTCGTTGGCGATCCACTTGCCCGGGCCGGTCTGCACGCCCGTCAGCGGTGCCTTGATCGTCACCGTGGTCCCGGGCTTCCAGTAGCTCACCGGACGCCACATGAGCTGGCGGTTGTCGAGCCAGCCCCAGTGGCCCTCGACCTTGGGCGAGGTCGTCACCGTGACGAGCTTCTCGACCTCTGCGCGCTCGGCCTTCGTCGACACGGGCGTGTCGAACTGGATCGACGCCGGCATGCCGATCCCCACGGTCTGGCCGGAGTAGAGGATGCCGTAGGTCGCCGTCACGGCCGGCTTGAGCGTGTGGAAGCTGGAGGTGCTCGTGCCGGGGGTGCCGTCGGACCCGGTTGCCGTCATCGAGACCGTGTAGGCGGTGTCGGGGACGAGACGCCCCGTGGACGTCCAGGTGCCGTTCTCGAGCGAGCCCTGGACCGGCCGGCCGTCGGCGGCCTTGACCGTCACCGACGTGAGCGTCCCGGACTTGGCCTGCACCACCACCGGGGAGCTCGGAAGGACCCCGGTGGTGCCGTCGGCGGGCGTGACCGAGAGGTCGGCCGGCACGACGGTGGCACTGCTGGAGCTGGACGAGGACGACGAGGAGGAGCCGCCGGGGACGCCCTGCGCCGACTGCCCGCTGGCCGCCGCGGAGCACCCGGCGACCAGGGCAGCTGCCGTGGCCACGGCGGCCGCCGCGACGAGCTGTCGGCGTACCCGAAGAGTCCTACCCACCACTTGCTGCTCCTGTGCTCGCACCCGCCGGGCGCGTTCCTCGCGTTCGTGTCCTGTCTCGGCCGGGCCGCGCGCGCAGTGCGCCGTGGTCCACCCCGTCAGACGCCGCACGACCCCGTCCGGTTGGCCGTCGGCGCCCGTGATCGGCCAGGCGGTCGCGACCGCGTCAGGCCCCCATGGGGAC
>NZ_JBHUYG010000176.1:0-2769 GCF_042668795.1 Pedococcus sp. NPDC057267
GGCCCGGCCGCGAGGCCCGGCTCCCGCGCGCCCCCCCGCAGTCACCGACGCGGGGCCCCCGGGTCGGGATCCCCCCCGGCGGCACCGCAGTCCTCTCGGGTCACGGCGTCACGGGCTGGAGACCGTGCCCCCGTTGTCGATGGCCAGGGTCGAGTTCTCGGCGCCGCAGGTGCCGGTGATACCGAGGTGGTTGGCGTCGCCCGCGTAGCTGACGAGCCAGTAGAAGGTGCCGGCGGTGGCTGCGGTGACGCTGAACGTCCCGTTGGAGGTGACCGCTGTTCCCGCGCCGCTGAGCGCCACGGTCTCGGAGTACGCGGGGGTCCCGGTGCACGTGCTGTTGCCGAACAGCGAGAACGTCACGTTGCCGCCCGGGGTGCCCCCGGCGCTCGCGGTCACGGTGACCGAGTCCTGCGGGCGCCACGACTGCGCCGTGGTGAGCGAGGCCGGGGCCTTGGTCACGATGACGGACTCGTTGGCGTCGCCACAGGTCCCGGACGCCGCGTTGTTCTGCGCGTTGCCCGAGTAGCTGGCGACCCAGTCGTACTTGCCCGGCGCCGTGGGGGTGTACGACGCCGACGTCGCGCTGGCCGTCGTGTCGTCCACCCGCGCGGCGTCCGTGGTGCTTCCCGCGGCCGAGACGAGGTTCGCACCCGTGCCCGAGTCGACACAGGAGGTCGACGTGATCGTCGCGTCGGCGGCGAACGGGCCGTAGAGCTTGAACGTCACGGTCCCGGGGGCGATGCCGCCGGACGGGAAGTACCCGCCCGAGATCGTCGCGACGTCGGAGATCGAGTTGCCCAGGACGACGTTGGGGCTCGCCTGGGTCGAGATGGTCGGGGACGGCTTCTGCACGACCAGCGGTTCGCTCGTGCACGCACTCGTGGATCCGCTCAGACGGCTTCCCGCACCCGGCACGAACTGGGCCTGCCACCAGTAGCTGCCGGCGCCCGAGAACACCAGGCTGGGCGAGGGCGGCACCGACCCGTCACCGGCGACGGTGACCGTGGCCGTGTTCCCGCCCCCGGTGAAGGTCGGGTCGGTCGATGCGGTCTTGCACGTGTTGTCGGTCCACAGCGAGTACGTGACGGTACCGGCAGGCGTACCCAGCGTGCTGGTGATGGCCGAGGTGTCGTAGACCTTCGCGGGCAGGGTCACCGTGTTGTTCGGTGGCTCGAGGTTCGTGTCTGTCGTGGGGGCCTGGCTGTCGCCGACCTGCTGCCGCAGGCTCGTCGTGATCGACGAGGTCCCACACGTGGTCACGTTCCCCTCGGTGTAGTCGTACAACGACGCCGTGAGCGACTGGCTCGAGCGGGTGTTGAACACGAACCGGTTCACGCAGATCGGGTTGCCCGCGGAGTCCCGGTCGAGCCCGTTCGCAGTCAGGTCGACGCCTCCCTCGTAGAACTGGTCGGCTCCCAGGCTGGTGCCCTGGGTCTTGTTGTTGACCGTCTGCCACGGTGTGGTCACCGTCGCGGAGTTCGTGATCGCGCAGATCGTGGCCGACCCGCCGCAGGAGGTGCCGGTCACGACGGGGGTGGTGTTGAGGGCACCGGTGGCGCCGCCAACCCACTTGTAGGCGCTGATCTGGGGGTTGCTGCCGCCGTTCAGGAACGCAGCCACCAACAGGATGTCGCCGTCGACGTGGTGCCCGGTGAACGCGTTCCCGCTGCCGCTACCGCCGCCCTGGCAGGCCACGTTGGCGTCCTGCAGGAACCAGACCCCCATGTTGTTGTCGCCGTTGGGGGTGTTCTTCTCCATGCCGAAGTAGAGGATCAGGTGGGGCGGGTTGAACGAGGTGTCCGAGTAGACCGCGGTGTAGCCGTTCTGGATGTCACCCTTGTTCGTCACGTTGTTGGCACCGACGCACCGCCAGCCCGCGGCGATGTCGTCCAGGTCCTTGGCGCCGGTCGTGAAGGTCGTCGGGTCGGCGGTGCTGCCGGGCGTGAAGTCCCGGGAGAAGCCTGCGTCGAAGAAGCCGGCCGGCAGCGGGGCGCGCTTGACGCCCAAACCCGCGACGTTCGTGAAGATGCTGTTGGAGGTGTTGCCCGAAGCAGAGGGCCCCCAGTCGGGCGCCGAGGGCAGGGCAGCTCCGTTGTCGAGGACGTCCCCGTCGAGCTCGAAGCCGCCGCTGACCGAGGCGCTGGCGGGAAGGGACCCGGCGATGACGAGTGCGCTGGCGGCGAGGGCGCCGGCGGCGAGTGAGGCCCGAAGCCTCGGCGGACGAACGGGTCGTCGGTTGCCGCTGCCAGCAGCGGCGAAGAGCCTGCGCAACATGCTGTCTCCTCCGATGTCGTGCTCCCGACCCGGGCGGGCCGGGAGGGCAGCGCGTCGGCGGTGCTGGGCACCGGTCGTCACTCGGCCGGGAGGACGAGGGGGAGGCTGTCGCAGGGTCGGCGTGTGCCGTCCCTCCACGCTAGGGACGGACCTGTCCGGCGTTGACCGCCGAAATGCGCAGGATCTTTGGGGCGAATGCGAACGCACGCGAAACAACTTCCGCGTGCAGGCACGTCCTCCGCACGATCACCGGCCTCGACAGTTCCGTCGTCCGGGGTTCTTGAGACCGGGCTGAGACGACTCTCAGGGAACTCACATGGTGGGGATGACACATGTCATGGGGGTGCCTCGGCCGTGCGGTGTCCAATTGTCGAAGGCGGTCGTCTCCTCCTGACCGCTCCGGTGCGGACCCCTTCACCTCACCGGAACCCCCGGACGCTCGTGCGGAGAGCCTTCGGGAAACGTGCCGCCCGCGCCTCGGTCCAGCCGAGGGCG
>NZ_JBHUYG010000177.1:0-2668 GCF_042668795.1 Pedococcus sp. NPDC057267
GAGCACCACCGGACCGAGCCTGGCGTCCCTGGCGTGGCCCCTGCGCACCGAGCGGATGTCGGTGCGGCCCGTCACCCACGGCGACGTCGACGCCGTGCTCGAGTACCGCTCGCGGGAGGACGTCGCGAGGTACCTCACCCGGACGGCCCTGGGCCGTGAGGACGTGCGCGACCGGGTCACCCGCTTCGCCGAGAGGGGACGCCCGGGGCACCCGGAGCCCGCACTCGGCCTCGTCGCCGAGCTCGACGGCCGCGTCGTGGCGGACCTGTCCCTGCGCCTCGAGCCCGACGACAACGGCATGTGGCTGGGGGTGCTCGGCTACGCCGTGCACCCCCAGGTCGCCGGGCGTGGGCTGGCGACCGAGCTCGTCCGCGCCGTGCTCCGGCTCGGCTTCGCCGACCTGCACCTCGCGATGGTCACCGCCGACGTCTTCGCACCGCATCGCGCCTCGCAGCGGGTGCTGGAGAAGGCCGGCTTCCGCGTCGTGGCGCACGTGCCCGCCGGGAGCAAGGGCGACGGCCAGCCGCGCCTCGACGACGTCGTGTATGCCGTGACCGCCGCCGAGTGGGCCGCCCGCGCCCGTGGACCGGAGCCGGGTGTGGCAGGGACGGGTGCCGCGGAGCGCTGACCGGGATCGTGCAGGCGTGACCGGCTGGATCGGCCACACTGTCGTTCGTGCCGCGCCCACCCCGCCTGCGAGCCGTCAGCACGACGGCGCTGGCCGTCGTGCTCGTGGCGGCCGTGGCCGTCGTCGTGGATGCCGCCGTCCTCGTGCACCGCGTCCCGACGTTCCCCGGACGGCTCCCCGGCACGGACCGGGGGTCGACCACCCTCCTGCTCGCCTCCGACTCGCGTTCCCGCTTGCCGGCCGGGCAGCGGTCCAGGTATGCCGACCCCCTGCAGTCCACCGGCGAGCGGGCCGACCTCGTCCTGCTCCTCAGGCGGGAGCCGGACGGGACGACGCGGCTCTACTCCCTGCCGCGCGACCTGTACGTCGGGGCGCAGCGCCACCGGCCCCACCGCCTCGGTCTCGCCCTCGAGGAGGGCCCGACCGGCGTGGCCGACTCGCTCTGCCTCGACCTCGGGGTCGGCGTCGACCACGTGCTGGTCGCCGACATGGCCGGTGCGCAGGACCTCGTGGACGCCACCGGCCGCGTGCGCGTCCGGACGCAGCTGCCGATGCGGGACCTCGGCTCGGGGCTCGACCTCCCGCGGCCCGGGGTGCACGAGCTCGACGGCGAGGAAGCCCTGGCCTGGGTGCGCTCGCGCCACCCGGAGGTCCAGGTCGGCGGCCGGTGGGTGCCGGACCCTGCCTCCGACCCCACGCGGACGGCGCACGCCGAGCAGGTGCTGAGCCAGGTCGCGGGCCGCATCGACTCGCCCGTCACCCTCCAGCGGGTGGCCTGGTCGGTCGGTCCGACGCTGCGCCGGGACGAAGGGCTCGACGCTGCAGGCCTCGTGCGGCTCGGCCGGGACCTCCGGCAGGCCGTCGGGAGCCCGGTCGTGACCGTGCCCGGCGCGGCCAGCGGGACGGACGTGCCGTTCACGTTCGTCACGCCGGCGACCATGCGCGCCCTGGCTCCGCTGCAGAGCAGCTCCTGCAGTGCTGCCGGGACCACGGGTCACGGTGCACCGGCCTCGACGCCGCAAGGCGGGTAGTCGACACACCGTCACGCGGCAAATGGAGCGAAAACGCCGCAGGGTGGTCCTCCGTGCCGCTACTGTCCCGCCCGAAGGGGTTCGTCCACCATGCCTGAGTGAGGTCTCTGTGCTCTCCACCCGTCTGCGCCGGTCCGCCGTCGCCGCTGTCCTGACCGTCGGCGGCGCCGTGCTGCTGTCCGGTACCGCCCACGCCGCCGACGGCACCACCATCACGGTGGCCTCCGGGGACGGCGGCGTCGTCTTCGCCGACCAGCCGCTCGACGTCACGGGCACCTGCGGGGGCGGCGCGAGCTCCGCCGTGGTGACGTTCGCCCAGGGCGGGAACCCGGTCGCCCAGGAGTCGGTGAACGTCGACAAGGCAGGCGCCTGGGCAGCCACCCTCGACATCTCCGCAGCCGCCAACGACGTCGCCACCGCCTCGGTCGACTGCTTCGTCTACGGCCAGGCCGACCCGGTGGGCAGCGCCTCGGAGGACGTGTTCGTCCTCCCGACCGAGGTCCAGGTCATCGACGTCACCGTCTCGCCCTCGAAGGTGCGGGTCGGCTCCGCCTTCACCGTGTCCGCCAGGTGCCCCGCGGGTACCACGGTCGCTGCGGTGGCCGCCGGCCGGGAGGACGCCGACAAGCCGTTCCTGTCCCGGACCGTGACCCCCAGGAGCGACGGCTCCGTCAGCGTGACCTCGACCGTGCCCGCGGGCGTGAAGCCCGGGTCCGCCGTCGCGGTCGTCGCGTGCGGCGTGTCCGCCGTGGACGCGTTCGGCTCCGAGTCCGCGGACACCGTCCCGAGCGCCTTCGGCGTCGCGCCGTTCACGATCCTCGCCGCACCGGCTGCGGCGCCCGCATCGGCCGCATCCGCCACGCCGACCGCGCCGACCCTGGCGAACACCGGCTCGGACACCGCGCCCCTGACGGCGCTGGGTGCCGGCCTCGTGCTGCTCGGCGCCGGGGCCTACCGCGCCCGCCGCGCGACCCGCTGACCCACCCGACGGTGTGCCGCGTGGCCGGGT
>NZ_JBHUYG010000178.1:0-2478 GCF_042668795.1 Pedococcus sp. NPDC057267
GGTCAGCCCTGGGTGGCCTCGCCCGCGGGCTTTCCGCCACGCGTACGCCGGCGGTTGCGGCTGCGACGCGGGCGCGCCGGGGCGTCGCCGTCCTCGCCGCGCTGCTCGGCGCCACCGCGGGCGCCGTCGCGGCCGCCGCCCTGGGAGCGGCCACCGTCGCGAGCGCCACCCTGGTCACGGCCACCGCGACCGCCGGGGGCGCCTGCGCCCTGAGGCCGCCGGCCGCTGGACTTGCCGGTCTCGCCGAGGTCCTCGAGCTCCTCGGCGGCCAGCCCTGCGCGGGTCTGCTGCGCCTTGGGCAGGCGGCCCTTGGCCTCGCGGGGGATGTCGAGGTCGGTGTAGAGGTGGTCCGAGGAGGAGTACGTCTCCTCGGGGTCCGGGATGCCGAGGTCGAGGGTCTTGTTGATCAGGCCCCAGCGCGGGATGTCGTCCCAGTCGACGAGGGTGACCGCGATACCCGTGTTGCCCGCGCGGGCCGTGCGGCCGATGCGGTGCAGGTAGGTCTTCTCGTCCTCGGGGCACTGGTAGTTGATGACGTGCGTGACGTTGTCGACGTCGATGCCGCGGGCGGCCACGTCGGTCGCGACCAGGATGTCGACCTTGCCGTTGCGGAACGCGCGCAGCGCCTGCTCGCGGGCGCCCTGCCCGAGGTCGCCGTGGATCGCGGCGGCGGCGAACCCGCGGTCGACGAGCTCGTCGGCCACCTTGGCGGCGGTGCGCTTGGTGCGGCTGAAGATGATGGTCAGCCCCCGGCCCTCGGCCTGGAGCATCCGGGAGACCATCTCGACCTTGTCCATGGCGTGGGCGCGGTAGACGAACTGCTCGACCGCCTTGACGGTGTGGGCGTTCTCCTGGTCGTCGCCCATGGCGCGGATGTGGGTCGGCTGGCTCATGTAGCGGCGGGCCAGCGCGACCACGGCGCCGGGCATGGTGGCCGAGAACAGCATGGTCTGGCGCGAGCCGGGGGTCATCGCGAGGAGCTTCTCGACGTCGGGCAGGAAGCCGAGGTCGAGCATCTCGTCGGCCTCGTCGAGCACGACGGAGCGCACGTGCGAGAGGTCGAGGTGGCCCTGCTTGGCCAGGTCGATGAGTCGGCCGGGGGTGCCGACGACGACCTCGACGCCCTTGGCCAGGGCCTCGATCTGCGGCTCGTACGCGCGGCCGCCGTAGACGGTCAGGACGCGGATGCCGCGGCGCTTGCCGGCCTTCTCGAGGTCACCGGCCACCTGGACGGCGAGCTCGCGCGTCGGGGCCACGGCCAGCGCCTGGGGCTTGCCGGCATACGCGTAGTCGTCCCAGCCGGCGTCGCCGCGGGCGATGGTGCGGTTCAGCATCGGGACGCCGAAGCCCAGCGTCTTGCCGGTGCCGGTCTTGGCCTGGCCGATGATGTCGTGGCCCGACAGGGCCACCGGCAGGGTCATCGCCTGGATGGGGAAGGGGGAGGTGATGCCCGCGTCGGCCAGCGAGGCGACGATGTCGGGGTGGACGTCGAAGTCGGCGAACGTGACGTCGGCGGGCACAGAGGTGCTCGTGGAGGTGTCGGTCATGGAGTTCTCTCGATCGGGGCGCCTGCTGTGTGGCGCGCGCTGCGGGCCGATCGGAGGTCTTCAGTGGGGGCGCGGACGTCGGTCCGCGGCAGATTCGTGCCGACCGGGCACCGTGTGACGCCCCCACTCTACCGGGGGCCGGTCTCCCGACCCCAATCGCCGGGCCGTGCGTGTCCCGCGGTCGGGCGGCCGGGAGCCGGCCGTGGCACCGCGGTCACGGACCCCCGCGCTTGTAGGGTGACCGCCATGACGCAGCAGGACTGGCTCGACGACCCGCTCTACCGCGACGCCGTGGCCGACCTGCTGGGGGTGCTGGCGTACGGCGAGCTGACGGCGTTCGTGCGCCTCGCCGGTGACGCGGAGATGTCGCCGACCCAGCCCCTCAAGGCCTCGGTGGCCTCGCTCGCGGTCGCCGAGTTCCGGCACTACGAGATGCTCGTGTCGCGGATGGCCGACATGGGCATCGACCCCGAGCAGGCGATGGCGCCGTTCATCGCGCCCATCGACGCCTTCCACGAGCGCACGCGTCCGAGCACCTGGCTCGAGGGCCTGGTCAAGGCCTATGTCGGCGACGGCATCGCCACCGACTTCTACCGGGAGATCGCGGCGTACGTGGACCCCTCCACGCAGGAGCTGGTCCACTCCGCCATGGCCGACGTCGGGCAGGCGGACTTCGTCGTCAAGGTCGTGCGCGAGGCGATCAAGGACGACCCCAAGGTCGCCGGCCGGCTCGCCCTGTGGGGCCGCCGGCTCGTCGGGGAGGCCCTGTCGCAGGCGCAGCAGGTGGCGGTGGAGCGCGACGCCCTCGCGTCGCTGCTCGTCGGCGGTGTCGGCACGGACCGCCCGAGCGCCGACCTCGCGGAGCTGGGGCGGATGTTCGCCCGGCTCACCGACGAGCACACCCGGCGGATGGGCCGCCTCGGCCTCGCCG
>NZ_JBHUYG010000179.1:0-2466 GCF_042668795.1 Pedococcus sp. NPDC057267
CGATGAAGGACCCCGACACGCTTCTCGTCGGGGTCCTTCATCGTGTGGCGGACGCACGCGACATCGTGCCTCCGCCTTCGGAGACGTTCGGGCGACTGAGGCCGCAGACCGCAGTGCGGAACGCCCAGGAACAGGCACAATCCTCCCCGTGTCCGATGCCCGCCAGCACAATGATCAGCCGGTCAACGAGTGGCTGATGCTGCAGCCTCCGGTCTGGGTGCCGTTCGCCTGGTGGGTGCTGCTGGTCGGCTCGGTGATCGCAAGCATGGTCGGCGACCCTGGTGCGCAATGCTCCGTCGCTGCTCCGTGCCAGCCTGACTCCATCTTCCCGATCGTGGTCGCCCTCGTGGGCGTCGCCGTCTTCACGTTCTGGTGGGAGCCGATGGCTGCCCTGGTCGCCGGGCTGGGTTACGGAGCGCTGAGCTTCCTCTTCGACCCGAGCGTGCCGGGTCGCTACGCGGGTGTGGTCGTGGCGTGCATGTCGGTGGCCGGGGTCACGGTCCTGCGTTCACTGCGCGCCAAGCAAGCGCGGGTTGCCGAAGCGGCAGCGGATGGCCACTCAGGCGCTTCTGCGGTCTCTGCCGCGGGGGGCCACGAGGCACGCCATGGTGGCTGGGCGGCCGCAGCAGTCCCCGCCTTGGGCGTCGTGGGGCTACTCCTGGTCGCCGGCTCCGTGCTTGGTTACCGCGCACAGACCGCCGGCGAGCAAGCCCACGTGGAACGCGCCGAGCGCGCGAATGCACACGTGGTCACGGGGGTGGACGACAACTACAGGCAGCTGTTCCAGCTTGAGAACGGTCCCCGTGCCGGTCAGCGAGTGAGCATCGAGGTGACTGAGGAGCTCGACGAGGGCAGCGAATGGGTGGTTCTGCTCGACCCGCAGGACCCGACATGGTCGCGACTGGTCAGCGAGCCGAAGGGGTACACGTACTGGTTCGGTTGGATGGCTCTTGGCGGCTTCGCCGTCACGTGGTCGCTCCTTCACGTTCTCGCGCGAGGTCGGGCCGCGCGACAGGTCCACGCGCCCGCACTGCATCGGGTGCGGATCACCCGAGGGGGTCACGCCGGGCTCGAGCTCGCTGGCAGTTCCCAGCCTGTGGGGTGGGTGCGGCTCGGGGTCGATCACCCCTCGGCGTCCACCCCAGGTGCGGACGCGGTCGCCCTGATCCGTGGCCCGGTCTCCGATGGCGGCTGGGTCAGCATCGAGATGGATTCGGCGCGATTGCCGGTCGTGGGTCCGGTGCGGGCCGTGCATCGCTGGCGCCCCCTTGATGTTGACATCCACGTGCACCCGCGGCTGGGTGCTCTGGCTGGCCGCACCACGGTGGTGGGCTCATCTCTGCGCCAGGTCTTCTTCGTCGCCTTCGGCTGCTTCCTCCTGTGGTTCGCGTCGGGCGAGGTCGGGCCGGCATGGAACGCCGCCCACGGTCGAGGCGCCCCAGGGAGCCTCACGGTCATCTCCGTGGACTGCAGCGGGAAGGGGCCCTGCCACCACTATGGCAACTTCCGCAGCACAGACGGACGGTACTCGTTCACCGACGTCGAGCTCATCGGCGACTCCGCCACGACTGGCCAGTCCGTCCCAGCTCTGTACGAGGGGCAGGGTGAACCGCCGGACGCGGTGTTCGCTCCCGGGTGGACCGGGCTGGTTGAGGACGCGTTGTACCTCGCTGTCGGCCTGGGAATGGTCCTCGGGCCGCTTGGGCGACTCCTGGGGGCTTCCGCGCTGCGCCGAAAGCCGTTGACGGGGCGTCACGCTCGCGGCCGCGGCTGACCGCGCGCGACGGCGTCCCTCCGCCTCCTGTGGAGGACGGGCGCGTGCTCATCTCTTCGGTCACGATCCGGTCGGAACGACCCGTGCCGGTGCCCGGGGCCGGCCATGCTGTGCCGACCCTCAGGAGGAGACGCATGTCCGACCAGTACACCCCCGCCCCTTTCCCCGCACCCGTGCCCGTGCCCGCCCAGGAGTGGGCTGCACCCCCCGCGCCGCCGGCATACGCCTCGTTGGGCGCCCCCCGGTCCCGCAACGGGCTCGCCGTCGCCGCGGTGGTGATGAGCGCGCTCTCGCTGGTCGGGGTGCTCGTGCTCGGGATCCTCGTCGCGACGGGCGGCCAGGGCGGCGGCGGGTCGGACCTGCTCGAGGGGTCGGTCAGCGCGTCCTCGGGGAGGGTGGACGGGACGGCTCTCGCCGCGAGCGTGCGCCGCATCGTGACCGACGACGGCGGCGACGTCACGAAGCTGACCTGTCCCGCGAGCACGACCATCGCGGCCGGCACCGTGGTCGTCTGCCGCGGCCGGGTGAGTGACGCCGACTGGGCACTGCTCGTGGTGTTCGAGGACGCCGACGGCAGCTTCGTCGTCAACCCGATCTGACGTCACTCGGGCGAAACGTCACGCGCGCCGAGCGAGGCTCGGCGCGCACGCAGTGTCGTCCGCGTCCGCGTCCGCGTCCGCGGGGCCGGAGGC
>NZ_JBHUYG010000180.1:0-2306 GCF_042668795.1 Pedococcus sp. NPDC057267
CCTGAGGCCAGATGCTGCCGGAACAGTGCGGCGGACCTCAGTGGGCGAAGTGGCGGGTGCCGGTGAAGTACATCGTCACGCCGGCGGCCTTCGCGGCCTCGATGACCTCCTCGTCGCGGACCGACCCGCCGGGGGCGACAACGGCGCGCACGCCCGCGTCGAGCAGCACCTGCAGGCCGTCGGCGAACGGGAAGAACGCGTCCGACGCGGCGACCGCACCCCGCGCGCGCTCGGCACCGTCGTCCCCGCCGTTGGCCCGCGACACCGCGAGGTGGCAGGAGTCGACGCGGTTGACCTGGCCCATGCCGATGCCCACCGAAGCGCCGTCCTTGGCGAGCAGGATCGCGTTCGACTTCACCGCGCGCACCGCCCGCCACGCGAACTGCAGGTCGGCAAGCGTCGCCTCGTCCGCGGCCTCGCCGCACACGAGCCGCCAGCGCTCCGCGTCGTCGCCGCCGGGCACGTCGCCCTCGACGACCGCGTCGACCCGGTCGACCGTCTGCGCGAGGATGCCGCCGCTGATGGCGCGGAACTCGACGGGGTCGGCGTACCGCCCCATGTCGGCCGGCAGGCGCAGGAGTCGACGGTTCTTCTTCTGCCGCAACAGCTCCAGCGCGTCCGCGTCGAAGTCCGGCGCGACGATGACCTCGCTGAACGTCTCGTTCGCCGCGGCCGCCATGGCCGCGGTCACCGGGCGGTTCGTCGCGATGATGCCGCCGTAGGCCGAGACCGGGTCGCACGCGTGCGCGGCGGCATACGCGTCCTCGATCGACGCACCCACGGCGATGCCGCAGGGGTTGGCGTGCTTGATGATCGCGACGGTCGGCTGGTCACCGTGGTCGTGCGCGGCGCGCACTGCAGCGTCGGCGTCGACGTAGTTGTTGTACGACATCTCCTTGCCGTGCAGCTGCTCCGCCTGTGCCAGGCCCGGGCGCCAGTGCGTGTACAGCGCCGCGCCCTGGTGCGGGTTCTCGCCGTACCGCAGGACCGCCTTCTTCTCCCACGTGGCACCGGTGAACGCCGGCCAGTGGTCCTCGCTCGGCGACAGCACCGTGCCGAACCACGACGCGACCGCCACGTCGTACGACGCCGTGTGCGCGAACGCCTGCGCCGCGAGCGCACGGCGCTGTGCCAGCGTGAAGCCGCCGCCGGCGATCGCGTCGAGCACCGCCGGGTATGCCGCGGGGTCGGTGACGATCGCGACGCTCGGGTGGTTCTTGGCAGCGGCGCGGACCATGGTCGGGCCGCCGATGTCGATCTGCTCGACGCACTCGTCCGGGGTCGCGCCGGAGGCGACCGTCTCGCGGAACGGGTAGAGGTTCACGACGACGAGCTCGAACGGCGCGACGCCGAGGTCCGCGAGCTGCTCGACGTGGTCGGGCTTGCGGGTGTCAGCCAGGATCCCCGCGTGCACGACCGGGTGCAGCGTCTTGACCCGCCCCTCGAGGCACTCGGGGAAGCCGGTCAGGTCGGCGACCTCGACCACCGGGATCCCGAGCCCGGCGATCAGCGACGCCGAGCCGCCGGTCGAGACGATCTCGACCCCGGCGGCGTGCAGCCCCCGGGCGAGCTCCTCGAGCCCGGTCTTGTCGTAGACGGAGACGAGGGCGCGACGGACCTGGCGGACGTCCTCGCTCGGCCCGGGGGTGCTCACGGTGCTCACGGAATGCTGGCCTTCCCATCGGTGACGGTGATTCCCTCGCGGGCCGCGCGGCCCACGTACTCGACGAGCAACGGGTGCTCGACAGCCTTGATGCGCTCGTGCAGCGCCTCCTCGGTGTCCCCCTCCAGCACCGGGACGGTCGCCTGCGCCAGCACCGGCCCGGTGTCGACGCCCGAGTCGACGACGTGCACGGTGCAGCCGGTCTCGGTCGCGCCGGCGGCGAGCGCGTCGCGGACGGCGTGCGCGCCGGGGAACAGCGGCAGCAGCGCGGGGTGGGTGTTGAGGACGACCCAGCGGGACAGGACCTGTGGGCCGAGCAGCTTCATGAACCCGGCCGACACCACGAACGCCGGGTCGTGGTCACCGATCCGGCGCGCCAGCTCGGCGTCCCACGCGGCCCGGTCGGCGTGGTCCTGCACGCGGCACACGAACGTCGGGATGCCTGCCGCGGCGGCGCGGTGCAGGCCGGTGATGCCCGCGCGGTCCGCGCCCACCGCGACGATGCGGACCCCGTATGCCGGGTCGGCGGCGGCGTCGATGAGGGCCTGGAGGTTGGTCCCCGACCCGGAGACGAGGACGACGATGCCGGTCGGCTCAGCGGTGCTGCGCTCGGGCGTCGTCACGTGGAGGAACGATACCGACC
>NZ_JBHUYG010000181.1:0-2172 GCF_042668795.1 Pedococcus sp. NPDC057267
TGTCGACAACGCTCGAAAATGAGGCCGATGCGACGCTCGAAAACGAGGCCACCGGTTCGTTGAGTTTCTAGTCTGCCGGGTCTTGGGTTCTGATGCTGGGCAGGGTGTCGATGCCGCGGTTGCGTAGCCGGTAGCTGGCGCCTTTGAGGGTGAGGACGTCGGCGTGGTGGACGACGCGGTCGATCATCGCGGCAGCGACGGCCTGGTCGCCGAACACGCCGCCCCAGCCACTGAACGGCAGGTTTGAGGTGAGGATCAGGGAGGCGTGCTCGTAGCGGCTGCTGACCAGCTGGAAGAACAGGTTCGCGGCGTCTTGTTCGAAGGGCAGGTAGCCGACCTCGTCGATGATGATCAGCCCGTATCGGCGCAGCTTGGTGAGCTCGTGTGGGAGCCGGCCGGCGCGGTGGGCGTCGGTGAGCCGGGTGACCCACTCGGTCGCGGTCGCGAACAGAACCCGGTGTCCGTGATGGGCCGCGGCGATCCCGAGGCCGGTGGCCAGGTGGGTCTTGCCGGTGCCGGGCGGTCCCAGGAGCACGACGTTGCGGGCCTCGGTCAGGAAGCCACCCGATGCCAGGGACGCGATCTGCTGACGGACCGCTGGTTGGGCGTCCCAGTCGAACTCCTCGATCGTCTTCCTCGCGGCGAAGCCGGCGGCGCGGATCCGTAGCTGGGCACCGGAGGCGTTGCGGGCGGCGACCTCACGGTCCAGGACGGCGGCGAGGTACTCCTCGTGGGTCCAGCCGGCGTCGCGAGCGTGGTCGGCCAGTCGTGCTGCGGCTTCGGTGATCCGGGGTGCCTTCAACGCCGACGCCAGGTAGGTCAGCTGCTTGAGGGCTTCGGTCGCGTCGCTCTTGGTCTTTGCCGATGCCATCAGGCCACCACCTGGCCATCGGCGAGGGCGCCGTCGATGATTCCAAACGCACGGTCGTAGTCGGCCAGGTCCCGCACCAGCTCGTCATGCGGATCGGGCGCCGGGCGAGGCAGCTGGAACTGCTCCCGCAACTGCTTGGCGGTGGCGAGGTGAAGCGGGTCGGTGGTGGTCATGCCGCGGGCCCAGACCCGGTCATGGGCTGCGACGAGCCTTCCTTCGTGGCGAACCTGAACACCGGACAGATCCGCACGCACCTCGACGAACCGGCCGATCACCGCCGGGTCGACGGAGTAGTCATTGCTGTCGACGCGCACGTAGTAGTCGCGTCCCAGCCGGACCCGGTTGACCCACCCGACCGCGGGGGCGACCGGCGGCAGCGGCAGCATCGCCGCCCGATCGGCGTCGAGCAGATCGACCGGCCGAGCCTTGATTGTGCGCACCATCCGCTGGTTCGCCAGGCCCAGCCATTGGCCGAACTGGGCGTTGAAGTCAGCCGGGGACGCGAAGTCACGCCCGGGCATGAAGGAGGTCTCGAAGTAGCCGTTCCGGCGTTCGACCAGCCCCTTCGACTCAGGGTCGTACGGCTTCAGGCGCTGCAACGTCGTGGCCAGGGTGCCGGTGAACGCACCGACGCCCTCAGCATGCCGCTTGCCGCGCCCGATGCCGGACTCGTTGTCCCAGATCAGCCGCCGCGGCACCCGGCCGAGGACCTGCAGCAACATCCACATGCCGAGCAGCAGGTCGGCGGTGTGCCGCGTGGGGATCATTCGGCCGAGGATGAACCGGGAGTGGGCCGCGGTGATCACCAGCACCGGCAGCAGTGCCTTCGACCCGTCCTCCAGCGGGATCTTCTTCGGTGGAAACCACAGGTCGCACTGCGCCGCGTCACCGGGCAGCCAGATCAGCCGGTCCGCCGGATCCACCGGCCGATGCTCAGGCCGCAGCAGGCGGACGTTGTCGCGGAACCAGGTGATCGACCCGGTCCACCCGACCCGCTCGGCGATCACCGTCGCCGGCATGTCCGGCGTCGCAGCGAGCAGCTGCCGCACCGCCGCTTCGAACGGCGTGAACGACGTCGGCACCACCGGTCGCTCGTACTTCGGCGCCCGGTCCGAAGCCAACGCCCGCTCGACAGTCGACCTACCGATGCCCAGGTCCCGCGCAACCTGCCGCTGCGAAGTACCGTCCGCAACCAGCCGCCGGATCAGAGCCCAATCCTCCACAGAGATCACCCATCCAATCTGTCTGGGTGGCCTCGTTTTCGACCGTCGTTATGGCTTCGTTTTCAACCGTCGTCGACA
>NZ_JBHUYG010000182.1:0-2104 GCF_042668795.1 Pedococcus sp. NPDC057267
TACCGTCACCTGGTGCGGGACCGCGCTCAGGCGCGCGGCTTCTCCCGCATCTCGTACGTCGCGATGAGGTCGCCCAGCTGGAGGTCGTTGAACGACCCCAGGTTGATGCCGCACTCGAAGCCCTCGCGGACCTCGGTGACGTCGTCCTTGAACCGGCGCAGGCCGGCCACCTCGACGTTCTCGGCGACGACGACACCGTCGCGGGTGATGCGCGCCTTGGCGCCGCGCTTGATCTCGCCGCTGCGCACGATGGAACCGGCGATGTTGCCGAACTTGCTCGACCGGAAGATCTCGCGGATCTCGGCGGTGCCGAGCTCCACCTCCTCGAACTCCGGCTTGAGCATGCCCTTGAGCGCCTGCTCGATCTCCTCGATGGCGTTGTAGATCACCGAGTAGTAGCGGATCTCGACGCCCTCGCGCTCGGCGTAGTCGGCGTTCTGGCCCTCGGCCCGCACGTTGTAGCCGATGATGATCGCGTCGGACGCCATCGCGAGGTTGATGTTGTTCATCGTGATCGCACCGACGCCGCGGTCGATGATCCGCAGGTCGACCTCGTCGCCCACGTCGATCTGCAGCAGCGCGTCCTCGAGCGCCTCGACCGAGCCCGACACGTCACCCTTGAGGAGGAGGTTGAGGGTCTCGACCTTGCCGGCGGCCAGGGCCTCGTTGAGGTCCTCGAGCGAGATGCGCTTGCGGGCCTTGGCCAGGGACGCCTGGCGGTCGGCAGCCTCGCGCTTCTCGGCGATCTGGCGCGCGGTGCGGTCGTCCGGGGCCACCACGAAGGTGTCACCGGCGCGCGGCACCGAGGAGAGGCCGAGCACCTGCACGGGACGCGACGGGGTCGCCTCCTCCACGTTGTCGCCGTGCTCGTCGAGCATGGCGCGCACGCGGCCGTAGGCCGAGCCGGTGACGATGGCGTCACCGACGTGCAGCGTGCCGGACTGGACCAGCACCGTCGCGGTCGCACCACGGCCACGGTCGAGGTTGGCCTCGATCGCGACACCGCGGGCGTCCTTGTCGGGGTTGGCCCGCAGGTCCAGGGCCGCGTCGGCGGTGAGCAGGACGGCCTCGAGGAGGCTGTCGATGTTCTGCCCCTGCCGGGCCGACACGTCGACGAACATCGTGTCGCCGCCGTACTCCTCGGCGACCAGGTTGTACTCGGTCAGCTGCTGGCGCACCTTGGCCGGGTTCGCACCCTCGACGTCGATCTTGTTGACGGCCACCACGATCGGCACGTCGGCCGCCTGCATGTGGTTGAGCGCCTCGATGGTCTGCGGCATCACGCCGTCGTCGGCGGCGACGACGAGGATCGCGATGTCGGTGACCTTCGCACCACGGGCACGCATGGCGGTGAACGCCTCGTGACCCGGGGTGTCGATGAAGGTGATCGCGCGGTCCTGGCCCTCGTGCTCACGGTGGACCTGGTAGGCACCGATGTGCTGGGTGATGCCACCGGCCTCGCCGGCCACGACGTCCTCGTTGCGGATCGCGTCGAGCAGGCGGGTCTTTCCGTGGTCGACGTGGCCGACGACGGTGACGACCGGCGGACGCGGCTGCAGGTCGGCGTCGTCCTCGCCCTCGATCCCCGTCTCCAGGTCGATGTTGAAGGAGTCGAAGAGCTCCTTCTCCTCCTCCTCGGGGGAGACGACCTGGATGTCGTAGCCGAGCTCGGCGCCGAGCACCTTGAAGGTGTCCTCGTCGAGGCTCTGGGTCGCCGTGGCCATCTCACCGAGGTGGAACAGCACGGTGACCAGCGACGCCGGGTTGGCGTTGATCTTGTCGGCGAAGTCGGTCAGCGACGAGCCGCGGCGCACCCGCACGACGGTCGAGCCGTCGCCACGGGGCACGGTGACGCCGCCGAGCGACGGCGCCTGCATCTGCTCGAACTCCTGGCGCTTCGCGCGCTTGGACTTGCGCCCGCGGACCGGACGGCCACCGCCGCGACCGAACGCACCGGCGGTCGAACCACGGCCCGCACCGCCACGGAATCCACCGCGACCGGCGAAGCCGCCACCGGCACCGGGACCGCCGGGGCCGCGACCGGCACCGGCGCCGGGACCACCCGGGCCACGCCCACCCGGACGGGCCGGGCGCTCACCGGGAC
>NZ_JBHUYG010000183.1:0-1973 GCF_042668795.1 Pedococcus sp. NPDC057267
GTCCGGGCGCGGCGGCTGCGCCGCGTCCGGGTGCAGGACCGCCGCGAGCGCCTCGACCCCGTCGACGAGCCGGGGCCCGGGGCGGGCGAAGGACGCGTTCGCGTCCACCGCCCACACCGGTACGCCGCCCGGCAGCTCGCCGGCGTCGAGGGCCGCGCGGGCAAGGGCCGTCGCTCCCTCCAGGTCGTAGCCGCACGGAGCGCACACGAGGACCTCGGGCGCGCTCGCGCGCACGTCGTCCCACGTCACGCGGACGGACTTCTCCCGGGCCGAGCCGAGCGTGCTCACGCCACCCGCGGCCTCGACCATCTCGGGCACCCAGTGACCGGGGGCGAACGGCGGGTCGGTCCACTCGAGCACCAGCGCGCGCGGGCGGGGACGGTCCCGCACGCGGCGCTCCACGGCATACAGGCGCTCGCGCAGGCCGGCCACGAGGCGGGCGGACTCGTCCTCGCGGCCGGTGGCAGTGCCGAGGGTGAGGACCGAGCCGAGCACCTCCTCGAGGCTGTGCGGGTCGATGGTGAGGACCTCCGCGGTGCAGCCGAGGTGCGCGAGGGCGTCGTCGACCTTCGAGACGTCGACGGCGCAGACGGCGCACAGGTCCTGGGTGACGACCAGGTCGGCGTCGAGGTCGGCCAGGGCGCCAGCGTCGAGGTGGTAGAGGTCCTCGCCGGCGGCCATCGCCTGCGTCACGAACGCGTCGATCCCGCTCGACGACAGGCCCTCCGGGATCGCCGTCGTCGACACGATCCGGCGCTCGCGGGCCTCCCGCGGCGTGTCGCACTCGAACGTCACGCCGACGACGTCGTCGCCCGCGCCGATCGCGAAGAGGATCTCGGTCGTGGAGGGCAGCAGGGAGACGATCCGCACCCGGCCGACCCTACGCGCCGCCCGGGTCGGGCGAGGCGGCCCGGCACCGGGTCGCGTGCTCGACGTAGGGTCGAGAGGTGGACCTCTGGGAGTCACCGGTGGAGCGCGCGATCCGCGAGGCGCAGGAGCGCGGCGAGTTCGACAACCTGCCCGGCGCCGGGAAGCCGCTGCGCGGGATCGGTGCCTCCGACGTCGACGACCCGGACTGGTGGGTCAAGGGGCTGGTCCAGCGCGAGCAGCTGGACATGACCGGCGCGATGCCGCCGGCGATCGCGCTGCGCAAGGAGCGCGCGACGTTCCCGGAGTCGCTGCTCGACCTGCGCACCGAGGAGTCGGTGCGGGCCGTCCTCGAGGACTTCAACCGGCGGGTCAAGCTCGACCGGCTGCGGCCGGCGATCGGCGCGATGCCGCCGCTGATCGCCCCCACGGTCGACGTCGAGGACCTGGTCGGGCAGTGGCGGCGCCTGCGCGAGGAGCGGGCGCAGGAGGCGCGGCGGGCGGCCGACGCGGCCGAGGTCAGCCCAGCGGCAGGTACATCACGTGCAACCCGACGCGGCCGTGCCGCCTGGATTCGAAGGCTCCTGGGACGGTCGTGAGCACCTCGAACCCGAGGTCCTGCCACAGCCGCACGGCCGCGGTGTTCGTCTCGACGACCGCGTTGAACTGGATGCCCGCGTAGCCCTCGCGGCGGTGCCAGGCCAGCACCTCCTGCGCGAGCGCCCGCCCCACCCCGCGACCGCGGGCCGCCTCGGCCACCATGAAGCTCGCCGTCCCGACGTGCGAGCCGCGGCCCGGCCGGTTGGGGCCCATCTTCGCGCTGCCGAGCAGGCTGCCGTCGTCGTCCACGGCGACCACGGTGCGGCCGGGCGGCGGCTCGAGCCAGAGCGCCCGCACGGCGTCCTCGTCGAGGCCCTCCGGGTACGCGTACGTCTCGCCGTCGTCGACCACGGCGTGGAAGGTGGGCAGGAACGCCGGCACGTCCTGCGCGGTCATGTCGCGGATCAGCACGCCGCCGACCCTAGCCGCGAGGACCGTTCGTGCCGGATCCGTCACGGATCGCCCCTCGACCCTGCGCGCGAGGGCGACTCGTGCCACTTCGGGCA
>NZ_JBHUYG010000184.1:0-1847 GCF_042668795.1 Pedococcus sp. NPDC057267
GACTCGAAGGATCACGCGGTGGCCGCTTCCTCGTCCACGACGAACACGCCGACGATCACGGCGACCGCGCTACACCACTATCGGGGACTCAACTGCAACGAGCGTTCCGATGTGAAAGGGTCGGCTCGCGGAGGCGCGACGGGGCGTGCGGTGTACCGCCCCTTGTGACACGGGAGTTTTCGGATCTGTCAACCGTGTCGTGGACTGGCGCACCAGGCACCATTCGATGAGGATGTGGCAATGGCAGAGGTACTGCTCGGCGTGGACACGGGGACCGGCAGCACCAAGGGCGTGCTCGCGACTGCCGACGGCACCATCGTGCGCACCGCGGTCCGCCAGCACGCGATGAGCCTGCCGCGACCGGGCTGGGCGGAGGTCGACGCCGAGGCGGTCTGGTGGGGCGACTTCGTCGACGTGTGCCGTGAGCTCACGAGCGACCTCGACGGGCACGAGCTCGTCGGCATGTGCGTGAGCGGGGTGGGCCCGTGCCTGCTGCTGTGCGACGACGACCTCGCCCCGGTCCGGCCGGCCATCCTCTACGGCATCGACATGCGGGCCACCGCTGAGATCGACGAGCTTGCCGAGCGGCTGGGCGCCGAGCATGTGCTTGAGCGGTGCGGCAAGGCCCTGTCGACCCAGGCGGTCGGCCCGAAGATGGTGTGGGTGCAGCGGAACGAGCCGGAGGCATGGCGCCGGGCGCGGCGGTGGTTCAACTCCAACTCCTACCTCGTCGCCAAGCTCACCGGCGAGTACGTCCTGGACCACCACACCGCGAGCCAGAACGACCCGCTCTACGACCTGCGGCGCAACGACTGGGCGCAGGACTGGCTGCCCGACGTGGTCGGCCACCTCGAGGTCCCGCGTCTCGTGTGGCCGGCCGACGTGGTCGGCCGCGTCACGGCTGAGGCGTCCGCCGCGACGGGCGTGCCCGAGGGCGTCCCGGTGTGCGCGGGCACGGTGGACGCGTGGAGCGAGGCGTTCTCCGCGGGCGTTCGGCGCCCGGGTGACCTCATGCTGATGTACGGGTCGACGATGTTCTTCGTGCAGGTGCTCCCGTCGCTGCAGACCCACCCCCTGCTGTGGACCACGACCGGGGTCGAGCGCGAGCAGTTCACCCTCGCGGCGGGGATGTCCACGTCCGGTTCCCTCACGTCGTGGGTTCAGGAGCTCACGGGAGGTGCGCCGTTCGAGCAGCTCGTGGCGGAGGCCTCGGCGCTGCCGCCCGGCTCCGACGGGCTCGTCCTGCTGCCCTACTTCGCCGGCGAGCGCACGCCGATCTTCGACCCGCGCGCGCGGGGCGTCGTGGCGGGCCTCAGCCTGCGGCACGGCCGGGGCCACCTGTTCCGCGCCGTCTACGAGGGCATCGCCTACGGCATCCGCCAGATCGTCGAGTTCCTCGACGGCGAGCAGACACCGATCGACCGGCTCGTCGCGGTCGGCGGAGGCACCCAGGGCGGCCTGTGGACCCAGATCGTCAGTGACGTGGTCGGGCGACCACAGGTCGTCCCCACCCAGACCGTGGGCGCCAGTTACGGCGACGCGCTGCTCGCCGCCATCGGCACGGGACTGGTGCCGCCCGAGACCGACTGGGCCTCGGTGGGCACGGTCGTCGAGCCCAACCCGGCCAACCACGAACTGTACGACCGGCTGTACGGCGTGTACGGCGACCTGTACCCGGCCACCAAGAGCCTGGTCCACACGCTGGCGGCGACCCAGGAGGACGCCTTCCGGTCCTGAGGTCGGGTGAGGGTGCGGCCGGCGGCACCCACCGCTCACGCGGAGCCGCAGCACCGGCCGTCAACACCCCAGCGGGCTGCCCTCGTCGCCCACCGGCAGCAGGAAGGGGC
>NZ_JBHUYG010000185.1:0-1594 GCF_042668795.1 Pedococcus sp. NPDC057267
CCTGTGTGGTGCCGGGCCCTCGGCCGGGGTTGCGGGTGCAGGACTCGCGTCAGCCCGCGGTGACGGGTCAGTCGTCCTTGTCGTCGTCGATCCTGATCGAGGACGTCTGCTGTACCTGCATGAGGAACTCGATGTTGCTCTTCGTCTTCTTGATGCGGTCGATGAGCAGCTCGATGCCCTGCTGCTGGTCGAGCGCGGCGAGCACCCGGCGCAGCTTCCACATGATCTTCAGCTCCTCGGAGGAGAGCAGGATCTCCTCCTTGCGGGTGCCGGAGTTGTTGACGTCGACCGCCGGGAAGATGCGGCGGTTGGCCAGGCCACGGTCGAGCTTGAGCTCCATGTTCCCGGTGCCCTTGAACTCCTCGAAGATCACCTCGTCCATCCGCGAGCCGGTCTCGACCAGGGCGGTGGCGAGGATGGTGAGCGAGCCACCGTTCTCGATGTTGCGCGCGGCGCCGAAGAACTTCTTCGGCGGGTAGAGCGCAGCCGAGTCGACACCACCGGAGAGGATGCGCCCGCTCGCCGGGGTGGCGAGGTTGTAGGCACGACCCAGCTTGGTGATCGAGTCGAGCAGCACGACCACGTCGTGGCCCATCTCGACGAGGCGCTTGGCCCGCTCGATGGCCAGCTCGGCGACCGTCGTGTGGTCCTCCGCGGGGCGGTCGAAGGTCGAGGAGATGACCTCGCCCTTCACCGCGCGCTGCATGTCGGTGACCTCCTCGGGACGCTCGTCGACGAGGACGACCATGAGGTGGCACTCGGGGTTGTTCGTCGTGATGGCGTTGGCGATCGCCTGCATGACCATCGTCTTGCCGGCCTTGGCCGGGGCCACGATGAGGCCACGCTGGCCCTTGCCGATCGGGGCGACGAGGTCGATGACGCGGGTGGTGAGGATGTGCGGCTCGGTCTCGAGGCGCAGCCGCTGCTGCGGGTACAGCGGCGTGAGCTTCCCGAACTCGACCCGCTTGCGGGCGTCCTCGGGGCTCATGCCGTTCACCGTGTCGAGGCGAACCAGCGCGTTGAACTTCTGGCGCTGGCCCTGCTGGTCGTCGTGCTGCGCCTTCACCGCGCCGGTCACGGCGTCGCCCTTGCGCATGCCGTTCTTCTTGACCATGCCGAGCGGCACGTAGACGTCGTTCGCGCCGGGCAGGTAGCCGGACGTGCGGACGAACGCGTAGTTGTCGAGCACGTCGAGGATGCCGGCCACGGGCACGAGGACGTCGTCCTCGGTCACCTGCGGCTCCCCCTCGTAGTCACCGAAGTCGCCACGGCCCCCGCGACGCTTGTCCCGGTTGCGGTTCCGGTTGCGGTTGCGCCGACGCCCACGGCCCTCGCCGTCGTCGTCGAAGCTGCCCTGACCCGCGCTCTGGCCGCGGCCCTGCTGACGGTTGTCAGCCGACCGGTCGTCGGCGTCGCGGTCGTGGCGGGCGTCGCCCTGCCGGGTGTCGGCCTGCCGGGTGTCGGCCTGGCGGGTGTCGCCCTGGCGGGCGTCGCCCTGCCGGGCCTCACGGTTCTCGGCGCCCTCACGGTTCCCCTGGCGGTCGCCGCGCTGGTCCCCGCGTGCGGCGACCTGGTCGCCGCGCCGGTCCTCGCC
>NZ_JBHUYG010000186.1:0-1569 GCF_042668795.1 Pedococcus sp. NPDC057267
CCGACCGTCCCGTGAGCTCCGTCATCCATCCCGCTGGCCTGCCCATCGACACCTCCACGATCGAGGTGTTGCGACGACCGCTTGAGTCCGCCCTGCACGCCGCGGTCGGAGTGATGGACCAGCCCGGCCAAGCCGTGTCCTTCGTGCCTACGCTGCCAGATGGCCTGCTCCAGGGCGTCCAAGGCGAGGTCGGAACGCAGAGTGGACGACACCCGCCAGCCAACGATCCGGCGCGAGTACAGGTCCATGACGAACGCGACGTACACGAACCCGGCCCAGGTCGGCACGTAGGTGATGTCGGCGACCCACCGGGTGTCCGGGGCAGCAGCGGTGAAGTCCCGTTTGAGCTGGTCCTCGGGCCGGGTGTCCCTGCCGGGGATGGTGGTGCGGGGCCGCTTGTGGTCTCCGGCGGTCGCGCCGCGCAGCCCCAAGGCCCGCATCCTCCGCTCCACGGTGCACCGCGGCACCGGGTCGTACCGGCCGCCCGTCGACCCGCCGGCCTCGTCGATGCGCTCTTGGCGGTTCAACGCCTTCCACATCTTGCGGACCCCGTACACCCGGTAGTTGGCCTCGAAGAGCACCGTGATCCGCTCATCAAGGGCGGCGTCGGTGATCGTTCGCCTCGACGGTGACCGGCCATGGTGGGCGTAGTAGGTGCTCGGGGCGATCTTGGCGCCGGCCTCGGTGAGGACGGTGCAGATCGGCTCGACCCCGAACTGGTCCTTGTGCGCGTCGACGTACGCGATCAGCGTGTGGGTGGGCGGTCGAGCTCCGCCGCGAAGAAAGCCGACGCGCTCTTCAAGATCGCGTTCGCCCGTCGCAGCTCACGGTTTTCCCGCTCCAGCTCCACGAGCCGGGCATTCGGATCCGGCGGAGGTTCCAAGGGACCCGACGGACTCCTAGACGGGTCACGGAACCAGTTCCGCAACGTGGCCCCCGGGATCCCCAGCTGCTCACCCACCTGCTGACAGGCACGCTTGTGCGCCATCCCAGGATTGTCCTTCAACGTCTCGTTCACCATCCGAACCGCGCGCTCACGCAGCTCGTCGCTGTACTTCCTCGGTGCGGGCATGACTCCAGCCTCCCTGAAGAGGTCGGGACCCTCCACCAAAACCGGGGCGGTTCAATGCGACCGGTCCGCCAACCCGGCCACACCCTCGCTCAGATACCGGCCCACCCACCGCCACAGCGTGACCCGGTGAACCCCAGCCGCCGCGGCCACCACCGCCACATCACCACCAGCCAGAACCGCCCGGACCGCGTCCAGACGCTGCTCGACCACCGACAAGACAACCAGTGCCAATCCCGGCCTCCCCGCTCCAGGACGCCCCACGGACGACGTCCCGACACAGGCTGCCGACTCCACCCCGGTTGCACATCACCTGACGCACACACGTTGCACATCACCCGACGGAGCACAGCCGAGCATTGGTGCTATTGGTGAGGAGTTTCTTTACTGGTTTAAACGCGGCTTCGCCGCGGCCGGGGGGGGGCGGCGGCGGCGGGCCCCGGCCGGCGCCGGGCGGGCGGGGGCGGGGGGGGGGGGGGGCCGGCTCGGGGCCGGCTCGG
>NZ_JBHUYG010000187.1:0-1504 GCF_042668795.1 Pedococcus sp. NPDC057267
GACCCGCTCCTGACCCGCGACTTCGGCACACCGGTCCGCGGGTGCGAGGCACCGTGGCACAAGGCCCAGTTCTCCCTGGTGTACAACTCCGCCACCATCACCTCACCCCCCACCTCCCTGGCCGGCGTCCTGGACTGGGCCAAGGCGCACCCGGGCCGGTTCACCTACCCGGCGCCGCCGGATTTCACCGGCTCGGTGTTCCTGCGCCAGGTGCTGTACTCCACCTCCGGTGGCTACGCCAACGTCCCGCCCACCTACACCAAGGCCGCCTACGACCGGCTCACCCCCGCAGTGTGGAAGCGGTTGACGGACCTGGCGCCGTCGCTGTGGCGCCACGGGAGCACGTACCCGCGCGACTCGACCGCCTTGGACAAGCTGTTCGCCGACGGCCAGGTCGACATGACCATGACGTACGGGCCCGCCACGTTGACCGACCTGGTGAAGAAGGGCACGTTCCCCGCCAGCACCCGGGTACTTCCGTTGGACGAGGGGACAGTGGGCAACGCCAGCTTCCTGGCGATCCCGTCGACCTCCGGCCATCGTGACGCGGCCAAGGTCGTGGCCAACCTGGCCCTGTCTCCGGCGCAGCAGGTGGCCAAGGCGGACCCGGCTACCTGGGGTCAGTTCACCGTCCTGGACCGCTCCCGACTCGACCCCGCTGACGCTGCCGCGTTCGCGGCGCTGCCCACGTCGCCGGTCGTGCCCACCTACGAGGTGTTGTCCCGGCACGCGAACCCCGAGCTGTCCGCGGGATGGGTGGCGCCGTTGGACGACGGGTGGCGCCGCAACGTGCTCGCAGCCGACCAGTGAGGACACCCGCCTCCTCGCGCACTGCCCGCCGCGGCCGCGTGGGGGCCGTTCTGCTGGTGGCACCGGCCGTGGTCCTGACGGTCCTTGTGACGGGCTCCGCCACGGTCTCCCTCGCGCTGAGCGCGACCGGTCTGATGCCGCTGGTGGGGACACCGCACCTGACCTGGTCCGCCTTCGCCACACTGGCGCCGGACCTACCCGGCAGCCTCCTGGTGAGCCTGCTGACTGCCACCGCGTCCACGGTCGCGGCCGGGACCGCAGGCATGGTCATCGCCGTCCTCATCCTCAGTTCGCGCCGCGGCGCCCGCGTACTCGCCGCGGCAACCATGGCCCCCGTCCCGGTCGCTCACCTGGTCGGTGCAGCCAGCGTCGGGCTGCTGCTTTCCGACGCCGGCCTGCTGGACCGCCTGACCGGAGTCCAGCCGACGTCCTGGCCGCACCTGGTCGCGGCCCGGGTGCCCGTCGCAGTCGTGACCGAGTTCGCGTGGAAGGAGTCAGCCTTCGTCGCCCTCGTCGTGACGGCCGCGGTGGCACCAACCCTGAAGGAGTACCACGAGGCCGCGACCGTCCTGGGCTCGAGCGCGCGGCAGCGCACGACGATGGTCACCGTGCCGCTGGCGATGCCCGCCCTGGCAGCATCGTGCGCCATCGTGTTCGTCTACACCCTCGGCTCCTACGAGGTCCCGTGGCTGCT
>NZ_JBHUYG010000188.1:0-1473 GCF_042668795.1 Pedococcus sp. NPDC057267
CTCGCACGCCGCCCGCGGATCGGGGACGGGTCAGCCGCCGAGCGCGGCCGAGCCGTTCTTCTGCAGGTCGGACAGCCACGCCTCGGGGTCACCGGAGGTGCCGGTCAGGGTGGCGAGCTGGCTGTTGAACTTGCCGATCACGTCGTCCAGTCCCGGGAGGTTCACCGGGCCCTGGCCGTATGCCGCGCCGTCGACGAACGCCTTGCTGTCCGGGTACTTCGCGGAGAACTGCTTCAGACCCTCGGTGGTCGAGGGCATGACGCCGAACGCGTCCGCGAACTTCATCTGCTGCTCGGGCGTGATGAGCGACTTGACCAGCTCGACCGCCTGGGCCTGGTTGGGGGACTTGGCCGCGATGCCCCAGCAGTTGCTGAACAGCAGCGTGCCCTTGCCCGCCGGACCGGCCGGGAGCTCGACCGTCTTGTACTTGATGTTGGGGTAGTCCTTCATGCCACCGGCGATCCAGTTGCCCTCGATCGTCATGGCGGCCAGGCCCTTGCCGAACGCCTCGCCACCCCAGCCGGCGGCCGGCTTCGTCTGGGTGTTGAACTTGAGGGACCCCTCCTTCATCATCTTCTGCACCTCCTGCAGGCCCTGGAGGTTCCCGGGGGCGTCCGCGGTCATCTTGCCGTCGCTGACGACCCAGCCGCCGGCCTGCTTCATGAAGGCGCCGGAGCGGTTGATGTCGTTGCCGATGACGAGGCCGGTGACGTCGCCCTTGGTGAGCTTCTTGGCGACCGTCTCGAGCCCGGCCCAGTCCTTGGGGATGTCGGCGTCGGTGAGGCCCGCCTTCTGCCACAGGTCGGTGTTGATCTCGAGCGCCAGGGTCGAGGAGTCCTTGGGGGCGCAGTAGAACTTGCCGTCGTAGGTGAAGGCCTTCACCAGCGAGTCGACGAAACCGGCGTCCTTGACCTGGTCGCCGTAGGCGTACAGGTTGCCCGCCTTGGCATACGTGCCGATCTTCGAGGCATCGGTGTAGAAGAGGTCGGGCGGGGTCGAGCTGGCGAACGCCTGGCCGAGCTGCTGGCCGAGGTCGGACGCCGCGATCACCTCGACGGTGTTGCCGGTCTTCGACGCCCACGCGGCCGTCGCGTCCTTGACGGCCTTGGTCTCGGCATCGCCCGAGCTGCCGATCATGACGGTGAGCTTGACCGGGCCCTTCTTGGTGTTCTGGGTTGCCGTGCTGCTGCTGAAGCCGCCGCCGCCACAGGCGCTCAGCGCCAGTGCGGAGGTGGCCGCCAACGCGACGGCGAGGATGGGGGTGCGCCTCATGAACTGCTCCTTCGGGTGGGGCGCCCGGTGGGGGTGCCGGACGGGTCTCGTGTGCTGCTCGCACGGATGGTCAGGGTGGGTGGCAGGAGTGCGGTGCGGTCGGCCATGCCGCCCGCTGCCTCGTCGGTCTCGGCCGCGTCGGCGGCCTCGCCCTCGGGCGCGCCGCGCAGGAGGATGCCCCAGGCGGCCTCGGCAGCCGCG
>NZ_JBHUYG010000189.1:0-1426 GCF_042668795.1 Pedococcus sp. NPDC057267
TGTTGATCGGGGGGTCGTGGCGGGACTCCTCCGATGGGGCGACGATCGCGGTGGAGGACCCCTCGAGCGGGGCGACGATCACCCACGTGGCGGATGCGACCGTTGCCGACGGCAGGGCCGCGCTCGACGCCGCTGTGGCGGCGCAGGCGGGTTGGGCCGCGACGGCGCCGCGGGACCGGGGGGAGATCCTGCGGTCGGCGTTCGAGGCGATCACGGCGCGGGCGGAGGAGTTCGCGATGCTGATGACCCTGGAGATGGGCAAGACCCTGGCGGAGTCCAGGGGTGAGGTCACCTACGGGGCGGAGTTCTTCCGCTGGTTCAGCGAGGAAGCGGTGCGGATCAGTGGCCGGTGGTCGACGGCCCCGAACGGTGCGACGCGGTTGTTGACGATGAAGAAGCCGGTCGGGCCGACGTTGATGATCACGCCGTGGAACTTCCCGCTGGCGATGGGGACCCGCAAGATCGGCCCGGCCATCGCGGCGGGGTGCACGATGGTGGTCAAGCCGGCCAGCCAGACCCCGCTGACGATGCTGGCCCTGGCCCAGCTGCTGGCCGACTGCGGTCTGCCCGACGGGGTCCTGAACGTGGTCACGACCAGCCGCACCGGGGAGGTGATGGAGCCGATCATCCGCGACCCGCGGCTGCGCAAGCTCACCTTCACCGGGTCCACCGCCGTGGGCCGCTCGCTGGTGGAGCAGTCCGCGCAGCAGCTGCTGCGGGTGTCGATGGAGCTGGGTGGCAACGCCCCGTTCATCGTGTTCGAGGACGCCGACCTGGACCGGGCGGTCGAGGGCGCGATGCTGGCCAAGATGCGCAACATCGGCGAGGCGTGCACGGCCGCGAACCGGTTCTACGTCCACGAGGACGTCGTGGACGAGTTCGCCGGGAAGCTGGCGACGCGGATGGGTGCGTTGACGTTGGGCAAGGGCACCAAGAAGGGCGTGGACGTCGGCCCGCTGATCGACGGCAAGGCCCGCGACGGGGTCGCCGAGCTGGTCGAGCACGCCCGCGCCCAGGGCGCCACCATCGTCACCGGCGGCAAGGCCGTGCCCGGCCGCGGGTACTTCTACGAGCCGACCGTGATCACCGGGGTCGCCAAGGACGCCCGGATGATGACCGAGGAGATCTTCGGCCCGGTCGCCCCGATCGCCTCCTTCCGCACCGAGGCCGAGGCCATCGAGCTGGCCAACGACACCGAGTACGGGCTCGCGTCGTACGTGTTCACCACCGACCTGGGCCGGATGATCCGGGTGGCCGAGGGACTGCAGTACGGCATGATCGGCATCAACCAGGGCATCATCTCCAACCCCGCCGCCCCCTTCGGCGGGGTCAAGGCCTCCGGCTTCGGCCGCGAGGGCGGGTTCGAGGGCATCGAGGAGTACCTCGAGACCACCTACGTCGGCATCGCCCCCTAGCCCCCCGGCAG
>NZ_JBHUYG010000190.1:0-1423 GCF_042668795.1 Pedococcus sp. NPDC057267
AGTTGAGTCCCCGATAGTGGTGTAGCGCGGTCGCCGTGATCGTCGGCGTGTTCGTCGTGGACGAGGAAGCGGCCACCGCGTGATCCTTCGAGTCAACCTTCCACAGAATCCTCGAGGACCATCACGATGACCGCACCACACATTGTCGACCCTGCCGGCCTGCTTGGCGAAGCCCTGGCCGAGGCATCTCCTGATTTGATGCGCAGCTTGCTGCAGTCGATCATCAACGCGCTGCTGTGCGCCGATGCCGACGCGGTGGTCGGCGCCGAGTGGGGGCAGCCCACCCCGGGGCGGACCGCTCAGCGCAATGGCTACCGCCACCGCGACCTCGATACCCGGGTCGGGACCATCGACGTCGCGATCCCCAAGCTGCGCAAGGGCACCTACTTTCCCGAATGGCTGCTCGAACGGCGTAAGCGGGCCGAGTCCGCGCTGATCACCGTGGTCGCCGACTGCTACCTCGCCGGAGTGTCCACCCGACGGATGGACAAGCTGGTCAAAACGCTTGGCATCGATGCCCTGTCCAAGTCCCAGGTCAGCCGCATGGCCGCCGAGCTGGACCAGGTCGTCGAGGAGTTCCGTCACCGGCCCCTGCACGGCGTGGGCCCGTTCACGTTCGTCGCCGCTGACGCACTGACGATGAAGGTCCGCGAGGGCGGACGCGTGGTCAACGCCGTGGTCCTGCTGGCCACCGGCGTCAACGGAGACGGACACCGCGAGGTGCTCGGCATGCGCGTGGCCACCGCCGAAACCGGGCCGGCGTGGAACGAGTTCTTCGCCGACCTGGTCGCCCGCGGCCTGACCGGGGTGCGGCTGGTCACCTCCGACGCCCACGCCGGGCTACGCGAGGCGATCGCCGCGAACCTGCCCGGCGCCACTTGGCAGCGATGCCGCACCCACTACGCCGCCAACCTGATGTCGGTGACCCCGAAGTCCATGTGGCCGGCCGTCAAGGCGATGCTGCACTCGGTCTACGACCAGCCCGACGCCCGAGCCGTGCACGCCCAGTTCGACCGCCTCCTCGACTACGTCGGCGAGAAGCTCCCCGACGTCGCCGAACACCTCGCCGCGGCCCAGGAGGACATCTTGGCCTTCACCGGCTTCCCCAAGGACGTCTGGACCCAGATCTGGTCCAACAACCCCGCCGAGCGGCTCAACAAGGAGATCCGTCGCCGCACCGACGCCGTCGGCATCTTCCCCAACCGCGCCGCCATCGTCCGGCTCGTCGGCGCCGTGCTGGCCGAACAGACCGACGAATGGGCCGAAGGCCGGCGCTACCTCGGCCTCGACGTCCTCGCCCGCTGCCGGATGACCATCATCAACACCGACAACGAGATCGGAGACAACACCCTGCTCGCCGCACTCACCGCCTGAAACCAGCAGAAGGAACGCGCAGCGCTACACCACAATCTGGGACTTGACC
>NZ_JBHUYG010000191.1:0-1421 GCF_042668795.1 Pedococcus sp. NPDC057267
GGAGTGGCGTCCGCCAGAGTGGTGTACGGATCCCGGTGAGCGTGTCGCTGCCGATGTAGGCGACGGCCACCGGGTGATCCTTCGAGCGAACCTCTCACAGAACCCTCGAACGGAGCACCACGATGACCGTCAGGTCCAGTATCGACCCTGCCCGCCTGCTCGAAGAACAGCTGGCTCAGGCATCTCCGGATCTGCTACGCGAGCTGCTGCAGACCTTCGTCAACACACTGCTGTCCGCCGAGGCCGACGCGATGTGCGGCGCGGAGTACGGCACCAGCAGCCCTGATCGAGTCAATCGCCGCAACGGTTACCGACACCGCGACTTCGACACCCGCGCCGGCACCATCGACGTCGCGGTGCCGAAGCTGCGACAGGGCAGCTACTTCCCCGAGTGGCTGCTCGAGCGCCGCAAGCGGGCCGAACGGGCCCTGACTTCGGTGGTGGCGACCTGCTACCTGCTCGGCGTCTCGACGCGGCGGATGGACAAGCTGGTGCAGTCACTGGGCATCACCACGCTAAGCAAATCCCACGTCAGCGAGATGGCCAAGGACCTCGACGCCCACGTCGAGCAGTTCCGCACCCGCCGGCTCGAGGACGCCGGCCCGTTCACCTTCGTCGCCGCCGACGCGCTGGTGCTTAAGGTCCGCGAGGGCGGTCGGGTGGTGCCCGTGCACGCCCTGGTCGCCACCGGGGTCAACGCCGACGGGCACCGAGAAGTCCTGGGTGTGCAGGTCACCTCCAGCGAGGACGGCGCCGGCTGGCTGGCGTTCTTCCGGGACCTGACCGCCCGCGGCCTGTCCGGGGTCAAGCTGGTCACCAGCGACGCGCACCGCGGCCTGACGACCGCGATCTCAGCGACGTTGCCCGGCGCAGCATGGCAAAGGTGCCGCACCCACTACGCCGCCAACCTGATGTCGGTGACCCCGAAGAGCAGCTGGGGGTGGGTCAAGGCGCTGCTGCACTCGGTCTACGACCAACCCGACGCCGAAGCGGTGCACGCCCAGTTCGACCGGGTCGTCGACGCCCTGACCGAGAAGCTCCCCGCCGTGGCCGAGCACCTCGAGGAAGCCCGCAGTGACATCCTCGCCTTCACCGCGTTCCCCAAGGAGATCTGGCGCCAGATCTGGTCCAACAACCCCAACGAGCGGCTCAACCGTGAAATCCGACGCCGCACCGACGTCGTCGGCATCTTCCCCGACCGCAGCTCGATCATCCGGCTCGTCGGCGCCGTCCTAGCCGAACAGCACGACGAATGGGCCGAAGGCCGCCGCTACCTCGGACTCGATGTCCTGGCCCGCTCACAGGCCATCGACGCCACCACCGAGGAGGTGAGCAACGAACTGACCACCATCCAGGCGATCACCGCCTGAACTACAACGACGAAGGATCACCCGTCGTACACCACTCCCGAGGACTTGACC
>NZ_JBHUYG010000192.1:0-1336 GCF_042668795.1 Pedococcus sp. NPDC057267
CTTCCTGGCGGTGGACGAGCGGGGCACGGAGTAGCTGACCCGCAGGCGGAGGGGGCCGGTTCAGGGGGAACCGGCCCCCTCGGGTGGGGGTGCGGGAATGCGTGTCGTGGAGCGCGGCCGTCAGTTGGCCGCGATGGAGACCGACGCCGTCGACGGGCTGCCGCCCAGTGGACCGTCGTAGGCCGAGGAGCAGGACGGCCGGTCCGCCGTGACGTTCGGGACCGCCAGGGGTGAGTTGCACTGGGGGAGGTTCACGGTGAGCGTCGTGTTCGCGAAGCCCGTCTTCCCGGTGATCCGCCACGCGTCGCCGAGCAATCCCACGAGCACGATGCTGCCCGACGGCCGCGCCAGGGTGACGTTGCAGGACGAGGTGCCGAGGGTGACCACTCCGCCGGGCCAGTGCGAGTCGAAGTCGTTGTCCTTGATGCTCGTGATGGACGTCGTCAGCGTCGTCGCCGAGCAGGTGGGCGGCGGCGGGGTGGTCGGGCCGCACACGAGGGCCCCGGAGGCCGAGAAGCCGGTCACGAACTCCCCGGACGGACACGACTGGCCAGCCAGGCCGCTGATGCCGGAGGGACCTTGCGGGCCCTGCGGGCCGGTCGCACCCGTGTCGCCCCTGGGACCGGCAGGTCCGACGGGTCCTACCGGCCCGGCCCGGTGGCGCCGGTCGCACCGGTGTCGCCCTTGGGGCCGACCGGCCCCTGAGGTCCGGCGGGGCCCTGGATGCCCTGCTGGTTCCAGCTGATGGCGACCTCGGACGGTCGGCACCCGTCGCCGCCGACGAGGAGCCGGAGCATCCCCTGGTTCTTCTGGTAGCAGGCGTTGATGACGGAGTCGGCGGTGGCCGAGACCGCCGACGGCTGCGCCGCGACGACCTGGGCGCCGGTGACCAGCAGGACGGTCGAGCCGAGCGCCACCAGGGGTGCTCGCCAGTTGGGTCGTGACATCGTGCTCCCTTTCTGTCCCGGGCCCGTGTGACGGAGCCGGCGACGTTGCCGGATGCGTTCCGATGCCCGCGTTGGACGGTACGGAGGCTTGATCAGCGCGTCCTCGTGCATCTGGGGCGTGACGGAGGGCTTTGGCTTCTGTTACCTTGAGATGGCGTGGGTATGCCGTTGGGTAAGGCGTTCGTCAAGTCGACGTGGGCGGTTTCGCGCGGTGGTAGACGCTCACTCGTCGGTGGGGGCCGCTGGGCCCAGCGTGGTGGTCCCTTGGGCGCCCGTTCCGTCCGCCGATGACGGGAGCCGTCGCGATCGGGGCGCTTCGCGCCGGGGGGCTCCTCCCGATTCCCGCCGTGCCTTCAGTGCAGACGCGAACAACCCCCGAACGAAAAGCG
>NZ_JBHUYG010000193.1:0-1067 GCF_042668795.1 Pedococcus sp. NPDC057267
TGTATTGACCACGGACCTTGTTGACATGAGGGAGGACCTCCGGGCGAAGTGATGGGTGTCTAGTTCCGTCACCGCAAAACCGGAGGTCCTCATGTCCAACGCTAGGCCCCGCCTGTCGCCGTGGTCACGTCTGCTGCTCGTGGAACGAGTGCTGGCAGGCCGCCCGGCAGCCCATGTCGCCGCTGAGATGGGTGTGTCGCGGGCGACGGCTTACAAGTGGCTGGGCAGGTACAGGGCCGAAGGGGTGGCCGGGTTGAGGGACCGGTCCAGCCGGCCCCGGACCAGCCCGCGGCGTACCGACCCCGCCACCGAGGCCGCGATCGTGGCGTTGCGTCGGGACCGCCGGCTGGGACCGGCCCGGATCGCCGGGGTTCTGGGGTTGAACACCTCGACGGTGCACCGGGTCCTGGTCCGCCACGCGCTGCCCCGGCTGTCCTGGGTGGACCGGCCGACGGGGGAACCGATCCGCCGCTATGAGAAGTCCCGACCCGGGGAACTGGTCCACGTTGACGTCAAGAAGCTCGGCGCCATCCGCAGTGGCGGTGGGTGGCGGGCCACCGGTCGTGGGTCGTGGCAGGCGCACCGCTCACGCAGCGAGCAACTTGCCGGCCGCCGGGTCGGGTACGACTTCGTGCACTGCGCCATCGACGACCACACCCGGCTCGCGTACGCCGAGATCCACCGCGACGAGACAGCGGCCACCTGCGCCGACTTCCTGCGCCGCGCGGCTGCAGCCTTCGCCGAGCACGGAATCACCCGCATCGAGGCCGTCATGACCGACAACGCGCTGGCCTACCGCCGTTCGCACGCCTGGCGCGAAGCCTTGCAGGACTTGGGCGCCCAACAAGTCCTGATCCGCCCCTACCGCCCACAGACCAACGGCAAGGCGGAACGCTTCAACCGCACCCTGGTCGAGGAATGGGCGTACGCCCAGGTCTTCCACGACTCCCACCAGCGGGCCACGGCACTGCCAGACTGGCTCCACCAGTACAACCACCACCGCGCCCACACCGCCCTCGCCGGACGACCACCCATCAACCGCGTCAACAACCTCGCGGGTCAGTACA
>NZ_JBHUYG010000194.1:0-1017 GCF_042668795.1 Pedococcus sp. NPDC057267
TGTCGGGCCCGCCCCCTCCGGTGCGGTGCGCCGGGTGACGGGCACCCGGCATACCGAGGTCAGCTGGCGTCCGCGGTCTCCACCGGGACGATGTTGACGACGCGGCGGCGACGCTTGGTGCCGAACTCCACGTTGCCCGCGACGAGCGCGAACAGGGTGTCGTCGCTGCCGCGACCGACGCCGTCACCGGGGTGGAAGTGGGTGCCACGCTGGCGGACGATGATCTCGCCGGCGTTGACGAGCTGGCCGCCGAAGCGCTTGACGCCGAGTCGCTGTGCGTTCGAGTCGCGACCGTTGCGGGTCGAGGACGCACCCTTCTTGTGTGCCATGTCAGGTTCCTGCCTTCTGGAAGTCTGTGTCGGTCGCCGCGGCTCAGGCGTCGATCGCGGTGATCTTGACCTGGGTCAGGTGCTGACGGTGGCCCTGACGCTTCTTGTAGCCGGTCTTGTTCTTGTACTTCATGATCGTGATCTTGGGGCCCTTGGCGGGCTTGACCACCTCGGCCTTGACGGTGACCTTGGCGAGCTTGTCGGCGTCGCTGGTCACGGTCGAGCCGTCGACGACGAGGAGCGGGGTCAGCGCAATGCTGTCGCCGGCCTTGCCGGAGACCTTGTCGATGATGAGGACATCGCCGACGGAGACCTTCTCCTGACGGCCACCTGCGCGAACGATCGCGTACACGGGTAACTCTCTTCCTACTTCGGGAGGCACGCGCTCTCTGTCTGGACCGGCCGGCAGCGACCCGCGTGCAGGAACCCCGCGGACGGGGCTCTGGTTGCGGACGCCGGACGGTGGGCGCACCGAGGCACAAGATTACCGGGTGGGCGGTCCCCCGACCAAACCGGCAGCCGGGCGGCATCCCCGCAGGACGACCTGCAGGTATGCCGCCGGGCTCAGGACGCGTCCGGCGCCGGCTCCGCGGGCGCCTCGTCGGCTGCCGCGGCGGCCGGGCGGGGCGGGCCCGCGGGGGCCACGACCCGGCCGCGCTTGCGGCGCCGGGGCGCGGCGGCTGGCGCC